>JBJMNM010000229.1:0-6106 GCA_045804305.1 Gemmatimonadaceae bacterium
AACCTGTTCGATCTCACGGCCATCCCACTCGTGCAGAAGCTCTCACACCTGCCCATGGTGGCCGACCCGAGTCATGGCACGGGGCTGCGCGACAAGGTTCTCCCGATGGGCCGCGCCGCCATCGCCGCGGGTGCCGACGGGCTGCTCGTCGAGGTGCACCCGGATCCCGATCGCGCGCTGTCCGACGGCGGCCAGTCGCTGTTCCCCGACCAGTTTGCACGACTCGTGCGGGAAACGCGCACGATCGCCGAGGCGATTGGACGATCGTTGGCGTCGCCGCCGGAGACGCGGACCGCCTCCGGAACCCGCGGGTAGTACCGGAGGGCTACCGCTCTCCCCCTGACCCGCACGGAGTACACGATGACCATGCGCCGCACCTTCCAGTTGGCCATCGCCGGCGCGATCGCGCTCGGCAGCGCGGGGTGGGCGTCGCCGCGGTCCCAGGCGGATCTTCTCGACCGGGCCGTCGCCGCGTGGGCGAAGGTGAAGACCGCGCGCGCCAGCTTCGAGCAGACGATCGTGAACCCGCTCACGGGCAACACGCTCACCGCCACGGGCGAATATCAGCAGCAGCGCCCCGGCAAGCTGTCCGTGAAGTTCGACAATCCCGCGACCGATCGCATCGTCGCCGACGGGCGGTATGTCTGGCTCTACCTGCCCAGCAGCGTGCCCGACCAGGTCATCAAGTCGCCGCAGAGCAGCGCGGGCACGGGGACGGTGGACCTCACCGCGCAGTTTCTCAGCGAGCCGCGGAAGCGGTATACCGTGACCGGCGCCGGCACCCTCGTGGTGGCCGGCCGGCCGACACATGGCTATACGCTGGTGCCCAAGGCCACCACGGGTGCGCCATTCAAGACGGCCACCGTGTACGTCGACGACGCGGATGCGACGATTCGCCAGTTCGTCGTGACCGAGCCGAACGGCGTGCAACGTACCGTGCGGCTCACGTCGTTCCGGTCGAACGTGCCGGTGGACGCAAAGGCCTTCGTGTTCGCCGTGCCGCCGGGGACGCGCGTCGTCGCGCGGTAGGCGTCTCGACTACTTCCGGCCGCGCTCCAGCAGCGCGCGCGGCGTGTCGACGCCCTGCAGCAGCTCGAGCGCCTTCGCCAGCGTGGGGTCCTGGCGCAGGCCACGGGCGAACTCCGCCCGCTGGCCGAACACGAAGCGCGTTACCTGCGTGCCGAGCGCGCGCGACACCAGGGGCGCCGCGGAGTCGTAGACGGCGCGCGGTACCACTACGCCGCGTGCCTGCAGGCGCTGATACAGCTCGTCGCGCATCGCGGGCGTGACCACGAAGTCCGGCGACGTGATCGACCCGGACGTCTTCAGCGTCAACGCGTAATCGACCAGGGTGTTGCGGAACTGTGGCACCTTGGCGCCGAGCGCCGCCTGGAGCGCCTTGTCGGCCTTCGTTGCCGCGCTGCCCGCGACCTCGACGTCGGGAACGATGCCGCCCCCGCCGAGCACCGTGCGTCCGGCGTCGGTGCGGAACTTCGGGCGCGGCGCGGCCGAATCCGGCGATGGTGCGGAATCGCCGTCGTCATCCGACGCGGACGCCCGCGGCCGGTTGATGCTCCGGCCACTGGGCGTGTACCACAGTGCCGTCGTGAGCTTCACCGCGCCGTTCTCGATCCTGAACACGCGCTGTGCGCTGCCCTTCCCGTACGTGGCCGTGCCGACGAGCAGCGCGCGATCGTGGTCCTGGAGCGCTCCCGCAACGATCTCGCTCGCCGACGCCGTGCCGCTGTCGGTCAACACGACCAGCGGCATGTCGGCGAAGCGCTGCGGCGCCTTGTCGGCGAAGGCGCGGTTCTCGTCCGACGTGCGGCCACGCGTGGACACGATGCGCTGTCCCGCGTCCAGAAAGAGGTCCGCGACACCGACGCCCTGATCGAGCAATCCGCCGGGGTCGCCGCGCAGGTCGAGCACCAGCGAGCGCGCTCCGGCCGCCCGCAGGGAGTCGATGGCGTGCGACAGGTCCGTCGCAGCCGTGGTGCTGAACACGGTGAGGTCCACGTAGCCCACGCCGTCGCGCGCCATGAGCGCGTGCGATACCGGATTTACCTCGATCACCGCACGGGTGAGGGAAAACGGAAGCCGCGCGGAGACGCCGGGCCGCTCGACCGCGACGCGCACCAACGAGCCCGCGCTGCCGCGCAGCGCCTTCAGCGCCTCGTCCGAGGTGAGTCCATGGGTGGACTTCCCGTCGATCTCCACGATGCGGTCGCCCGTCGTGATGCCGGCACGCTCGGCCGGCGTGCCGGGCAGCGTGCCGATCACGGTGATGCCGCTGTCGCGCACGTCCATCTGGATGCCGACGCCGGCGTAGTGCCCGCTCGTGCTCTCCTCGAGCCGGCTCAGCCGCTTGGGGTCGAGAAAGACGGAATGCGGATCATGCAGCTCGCTGATCACGCCGGCGGCCGCGCGGCGGTACAACGTGGAGTCAGGGATCGTGTCCACGTAGTCGCGCCGCACATGCTGCAGCACCTCGTCGAACAGATGCGCCTGCGAGGCGACGTCGCGCGGCCCGGAGCGGCCCCCCCGCTCCATCAGCCACCCGCCCGAAACCAGCGCACTCGACAGCACCGCTGCCGCAACGACTCCTCTCGACCTCATGCTACTCCCGCGAATGATCCCGACTGCTCCTGTCCTGCCTTACCGCTGATGAGATTCCTGCTCCACCGAGAAAGTTCCGGGCCAGCGTGCCTGGAGCACGGAATGCACGCGAGCCGTCACCTCCTCTTCGCGCCCTTCGGCGTCGACCGGCACGATGGGGCCACACTCGGGGTGGTCTCGCTGCCACGAGGGGTCGGCGAAGGTCCCGAACGCCGCCGCAACCCTCCGATGGAACGACTCGCCCATCGCCTCGATGCGGTCATGCGCCGCAGCCCGCCGCGCCGCCCGGGCCAGGCCCTCGGTGACGGGAAAGGTCAGCAATAGCGTGAGGTCCGGCGAAAGCCCACCGGTCGCAAATTGATTGGCGTTCCGCACCTCACTCTCGGGAAGCCCATGGCCGGCGATCTGATACGCGTAGGTGGAGAGAAAGAAGCGGTCGAGCAACACGATCTCACCCTTCTCCAGCGCCGGCCTGATCTCGCGCTCCACGAGTTGCGCACGCGACGCCATGAACAGCAGCGCCTCGGCACGGTGGGTGACGTCGGCCGTCCGCTCCAGGAGCACCAGGCGCCGTACCTCGCTGCCGAGCGGCGTTCCACCGGGCTCGCGAAGACAGACGTGCGCCACGTTGCGGCGCGCCAGCGTGGCGGAGACGCGGCGGAGCTGGGTGGACTTCCCCGACCCCTCCCCGCCCTCGAACACGATCAGCGCCCCCCGTGCCGCTCCACCGCTCATCGCGCTACCCGAGCGTGATGATCGGGCTCGCCGCGCCGCGCTCGATGCCGTCCACGATCCAGTCGTTCACCTTGCCCATCGTCTTGTCGAAGTTCTCCTGCGCGGAAACGAGGCGCTGGTACACCGGCTGGCTCTGCACCTGACCGAGGAGGGTGTCGAGCTGCTTCTCCATCTCCTCCGTGGGACGCTCGCCGCGCTGGAGCATCTGCTGGGCGCTCATGCGGAGCTGCTCCATCTGCTTCAGCAGCGCGACGGCGCCGGCATCCTGGCCGAGCGCGTCGTTCGCGCGCTTCACCGCCTGGTACTCGGGGCTCTGGCCGATCAGCCGGCCGAGCTCCTTCGCCTTGTCCTCGATCATCCCTGCTCCTCCCGTCGTCTGGCGACCACGAATCGCTCGCGGCCTGTGAGATCCAGCAGCACCCGTACCGCCTCGTACATCCCGTGCGAGGCGGCCAGCTCGGCCACGAGCGACGCGCGGCGCGCATCGACCTCGAGGGCGAGCAGCCCGCCGGGCGCGAGCGCTGGCGCGGCCGCGCGCACCAGAGCTGACAGCACCGCCATGCCCCCGGCACCGCTGAACAACGCCACCGGGGGCTCCCAGTCGCGAACGCCGGCGGGCAGTGATGCGGCCTCGTCGAACGCAATGTAGGGTGGGTTCGAGACCACGGCGCAAAGGCCGCGCTCAGGGACCGGACCGAGGACCGACCCGTGGCGGAGCTCGACCCGGGCGCGCAGGGCCGCGGCGCACCGGCGGGCATTTGCGTGCGCCACCGCCAGCGCGTCCAGCGACACGTCCGTGCCGATGACCTGCGCGAACGACCCTTCGCTCGCGAGCGACAGGGCGATCGCTCCGGATCCGGTTCCCACGTCCACGGCGACGCCATCCACCGCGGTTGCGCGCGTGAGCTCGAGCACGACGTCCACGAGCTGCTCGGTCTCCGGGCGCGGGATGAGCACCCGCTCGTCCACGTCGAGCGTGAGATGGCGAAACGCCGCCTGACCGGCGGCATACTGGAGTGGAGCGCCGCGCGCCCGGCGGTCGGCAGCCGCGAGCGCGCGCGCACGAGCGTCGGGCGCCACGGACATCTCGCGCGCGAGAGACGGCCAATGCCGCGGCATGTCATGCAGGGCCGCGAGCAGTTCGCGCGCCTCGAGGGCAGCGTCGGTGCCTTCTCCCAGTCGCGGCGCGAGGCGCTCGGCGATCTCCTGCACCAGTGCGCCGAGCGTGTCGGGGGCCGCCGTGGCGGTACGATCAGGCACCGAGCTGTTCCTCCACGTCCGCGAGCTTCAGCGCATCGACGATCGGTTCGATGTGACCGTCCATCACGCCCGACAGATCGTGCGTGGTGAACCCGATGCGATGATCCGTGATGCGGCTCTGTGGATAGTTGTAGGTGCGGATCTTCGCCGAACGGTCGCCCGTGCCGACCTGCGATTTGCGCATGCGCGAGCGCGCGGCTTCCTGCTCCGCCACGCGAAGGTCGAGTAGCCGCGCGCGCAGCACTTCCATCGCCTTGAGCTTGTTCTGAAGCTGCGACTTCTGGTCTTGCTGGGAGACCACCAGTCCCGAGGGAAGGTGGGTGATGCGCACGGCCGAATCGGTGGTGTTCACGCTCTGGCCGCCGGGCCCGCTCGAGCGGAATACGTCGATGCGGAGATCCTTGTCCTCGATCTTCACGTCGACCTCTTCGGCCTCGGGGAGCACGGCCACCGTGGCGGCCGAGGTGTGAATGCGTCCCTGGGTTTCGGTGGCGGGCACGCGCTGCACCCGGTGCACGCCGCTCTCCCAGCGCATCGCGCCGAACGCCCCCGCCCCCGACACCTTGAAGATTGCTTCCTTCACGCCGCCAAGCGTGCCGTCGGCATGCGAGATCGTCTCGATGCGCCACCCGGAACGGTCGATGAAGCGCGTGTACATGCGCAGCAGGTCGGCCGCGAACAGGGCAGCCTCGTCGCCGCCGGTGCCGGCGCGGATCTCGATGATCGCGTTCCGGTCGTCGAGGGGATCGTGCGGCAGGAGGGCCGGCTTGAGCCGAGCCTCGAGCTCGCCGATCGTCGCCTCGAGGCGTGCGACCTCGAGCGTCGCCTCGGCCGCCATCTCGGGGTCGTCAACGGAAACGAGCTCGCGCGCTTCGGCGAGCTCGTTCTCGGACTTCTCGAGCTGGGCCGCCAGCTCGATGACCGGCTGGAGGCGTCGGTGCTCCCGACCCAGCTCGGCGACCTGTCGTGAATCGCCGAACGTGTCCGGGTTGGAGAGCAGCCGCTCGACCTCCGCCGCCCGCGCGAGGGTATCGCGCAGCAGGTCGCGGAGGCTCAGAGGCTCAGCTCTCCTTCGTGGTCTCGGGCTTCGTCTGGTACTTCTGGCGGAACCGCTCCACGCGGCCAGCCGTATCGACCAGACGCTGCTTGCCCGTGTAGAACGGGTGGCAGTCGGCGCAGACGTCGGTGTGGATCTCGGCGATCGTCGAGCGCGTCTCGAAGGTGTTGCCGCACGCGCACTTCACGGTGGCCGTCGCGTACTCGGGATGGATATCGGTCTTCATTGGGAGCCCTGCCTGGCAAATAAGAGCAGATTCGGAAACAGCTAGTAAATGTAGCGACCCCAAGGCGTAAAAGACAAGCCGACAACGGCTTGCTCGTTTGACACAGTACCGGGCGCTGCATACGTTAGCCTCAATGCCTCTGCATGGTTCCCATTGGGACTGAAATGATCTCCCAGACCGCCGATTTCCTCGCCACCATCCCGCTCTTCAGC
>JBJMNM010000230.1:0-5669 GCA_045804305.1 Gemmatimonadaceae bacterium
CGTACGTCCCGTTCAGCTGTACACCGGGCGTGAGCCTTACGACGCCGTGATCGTACCGGCGTCCAGCCGCAGTGACCGCGCGTCGATCTCCTTTCTCACCCGCGCAATGAACTCGTCGACTCCCACCGGCGCCGGCTTCTGCCCCTCGCCCGCCCCGCGCGTGTTGACCGCCACCTGATCCGCCTCGGCCTCGCGCCGGCCGATCACGCACATGTACGGGACCTTCATGCGTGCGCCCTCAGCGACGCGGTACTTCAGCGTTTCGCTTCGCGCGTCGAGATGCGCGCGGAGGCCGGCCGCAGTCAGTCGCTCCACTACCTTCGCCGCAACCTCTCCCTGCTCCTCCGAGATCGGCAGCACGCGCACCTGTTCCGGCGCGAGCCAGGTCGGGAACGCGCCGGCAAAGTGCTCGATCAGGATCGCGATGAACCGCTCGAACGAGCCGCTCACCGCGCGATGGATGATCACCGGCCGGTGGTTCGCGTTGTCCTGCCCCACGTACTGGAGGTCGAAGTTCTCGGGGTTCGCATAGTCGAGCTGGATCGTGCCGAGCTGCCAGGCGCGGCCGAGCGAATCGGTCACGTCGAAATCGATCTTGGGCCCGTAGAAGGCACCGTCGCCCGGCTTCAGCTCGTACGGCAGCCCCGTCGCCTCGAGGGCGCGGCGAAGGCTCTCCTCGGCGCGGTCCCACATCGCGTCGTCGCCGATGCGCTGCTCCGGACGCGTCGCGAACTTCGCCGTGGCCTCGAGCCCGAAGGTGCGGTAGTGGCCCATGATGAAGTCCGCGAGAAAGCGCACCTCGTCGGCGATCTGGTCCTCGCGCAGGAACACGTGGCAGTCGTCCTGCGCGAACTGCCGCACGCGCGTGAGGCCGGACAGCGCGCCCGTGAGCTCGTTGCGGTGCAGCACGTCGAAGGTGACGAGTCGCAGCGGCAGCTCGCGGTACGAGTGCTTGCCCGACAGGTAATAGACGTAGTGCGACGGGCAGTTCATCGGCTTGAGCGACATGTCGTGCTCCCCCGTCTCCTTGTCGAGCACGAGGAACATGTTCTCGCGATACTTGCCCCAGTGGCCGGACTGCTCCCACAACGCCTTGTTGTAGAGCAGCGGCGTCTTCACCTCGTGGAAGTCGGCGCGCTGCCGCTCGCGCACGAACTCCACGAGCGTGTTGTACAGGATCGTGCCGCGCGGCGTCCAGAAGGCTGCGCCGGGTGAGACCGGATGGAACTGGAACAGATCCAGCTCGCGACCGAGCTTGCGATGGTCGCGCTTCCGCGCCTCCTCGATGCGGACGAGATACTGATCCAGCTCGTCCTTCTTGAAGAAGGCCGTGCCGTAGATGCGCTGGAGCATCTGGCGCTTCTCGTCGCCGCGCCAGTACGCCCCCGCCGTGTGCAGCAGCTTGAAGTGCTTCAGCCGTCCGGTGTCGGGTACGTGCGGTCCGCGGCACAGGTCCACGAACGGCCCGTCCGTGTACGTGGAGATGATCTCGTTGGGGTCGGTGAAGTCGTCGAGCCGCTCGAGCTTGAGCGGGTCGTCGGTGAAGCGCTTCCGCGCTTCCGCCATGCCGACCTCCTCGCGCACGAACGGATACTTCTCCGCGACCACCTTCCGCATCTCGGCTTCGAACTTCTCCAGGTCGTCCGGCGTGAACGGGGTCTGGACCTCGAAGTCGTAGTAGAAGCCGTCGTCGATCGCCGGACCGAAGCCGATCTTTGCGTCGGGGCGCAGGCGACGCACGGCCGTGGCGAGCACGTGAGCGGCCGAATGACGCAGGACGGCGAGGGCTGGCCCGTCCCGCTCGGTGAGGACACGAAATGCACCCCCCTTCCGGAGGGGCGTCATGAGGTCCTGGATCTCGCCGTCCACCGACACCGCCACGGCCGCGTTGAGCAGCCGCTCGCCGATCGAGCGCACGACGTCCGCCGGCAGGGTTCCGGCAGGTACGATTCGCGTGGCGCCATCGGGGAGCACGAGCGTGAGCTCGGCGCCTGTGGCGGCGGCAGGGGCTCGCTGGGCGGCGGGAGCGTCGATCATACTTTTGAGTTGGGAGCGCGGCGGAAAGGTCTAGCCGACGAGCGGCGTGATCTGCCGTTCATACGTGAAGTACAGCACCAGCCCGATGACGATCGACAGCGCGACCGCGGACCAGAGCAGGACTCGGCGGAGTGGCACCGCGTCCTCGTCGGACGACCATTTGGGAAGAAAACGCGAGAGGCGCATGGCCGGAAATTGGAGGAGGTTGAGCGGCCTTCTTCTTGCACCGTTCGCGGAAAATTCCCCCGTAAGCTATCCTTGCGGCAGACCCTCCGCCACAGGCGTGTTGCTATGTCATATCTCCGATTTCAGGACGAGGACGACTCCTCCGTTGGTGGCACGGTGACGAGCGTGCTGCTCGGCGCCGTCGCCGGCTTTGCCGTCGGCATGCTCGTGGCCCAGCGCGTCGGCGGCTTCAGTGGGCTGGTCAAGAAAGTGCGCCGAGGCGCGGAGGAGGCAACGAGCGAGCTTGGAGGACCCCCCGTGACCGACCAATTCGCCGAGTTCGACGAATACGAGGACGACGAGCTGGAAGAGACGAGCGAGGAAGGCTCCGAGCTCGAGGAGCGCGTGCTCGAGGCCTTCCGCAACGACCCGATCCTGAGCGAGCGCGCCATCGACATCGGCGGCATCGGCGATGACGCCATCGAGCTGGCCGGCTGGGTCACCAGCGAGGACGAGGCCGAGCATGCCGTGGTGCTCGCGCGCGGCGTGCCGGGCGTGATCACCGTGGTCAACCGGATCGCCGTCGGCGACGAGGAGGAGCGGATCCAGGACCACACCCGCCGCTTCCAGGAAGGCGACGACGCGCTCACCGAAGCACACTGGGAAGGTCGCACGGTCGGCACTGGCCGGCGCCGTCAGGGGACGTCGGACGAGCCCGATCGGCACTCCGATCCGCGCGTGGAGCTGAAGGAGCGCTGGACGACCGCCGAAGTCGAGCTGGCGGAGGCCGCCGACGAGACGTCCGGCCTGGCGGAGCGCCGCCGTCGCGAGAAGAAGCCGGTGAAGGGCGATCGCACCGGCGGCTCGCCCGTCGCGCCCACCGGCGTGCCCAAGGGCGATCACGTCGCCGAGCCGTAGGGCGTCGCACAGGGGCGAAAGTCTTCATCGCACATGACCCGCGGGTTAACTTCCGCGGGTCATGTCTATTTCTGACACCACCGAGACCCGCCGGCTGGCCGAGCCCGCCCCCGACGACTTTCCCGCGCAGTACGATCCGGCCGCCACCGAGGCCGCGATCTACGAGCGCTGGCAGCAGGCGGGGTCCTTCACCCCCGACGCCGCGCGCTCCCGCCGAGTCGGCGGCGACCGCGATCCCTACACGATCGTGATGCCGCCGCCGAACGTGACGGCCATCCTGCACGTCGGGCACGGCCTGAACGCCACCGTGCAGGACGTGCTGATCCGGTGGGCACGCATGAAGGATCAGGAGGCCCTCTGGGTGCCCGGCACCGACCACGCCGGCATCGCCACCCAGAACATCATCGAGCGCCAGCTCGCCGACGAAGGGCTGACCAAGCAGGACCTCGGCCGCGAGAAATTCGTGCAGCGCACGATCGAGTTCGTTGAGAAGACCGGGGGCACGATCCTCCAGCAACTGCGCGCCATGGGCGCGTCCGCCGACTGGTCGCGCACGGCGTACACGATGACACCGGAGCTCAGCCTCGCCGTGCGCGAAGCGTTCGTGCGGCTGTACGAGCGCGGGCTGATCTACCGCGGCCACCGCGTGATTCACTGGTGCCCACGGTGTCTCACATCGCTGTCCGACGAGGAAGCCGAGCCGCGGGAGGAGATGGGTACGCTGTATCACGTGTCATACCCGGTGGCCGGCGACCCCTCTCGCTCGATCACGATCGCCACCACGCGCCCGGAGACGATGCTCGGCGACGTGGCGGTCGCCGTGAATCCGAGCGACGAACGGTATCAGGCGCTGATCGGGCAGCAGGTGATCCTGCCGATCCTGAACATCCCGATTCCCGTGATCGCCGACGAATACGCCGATCCCGCGTTCGGGACGGGTGTCGTCAAAATCACGCCAGCCCACGACGCGAACGACTTCGAGGTCGGACGGCGGCATGGGCTGCCGATGCCGATCGTGATCGACGAGCACGGCACGATGAACGAAGGGGCCGACGCCGCCGGACGCGTCCCCGAAGCGCTGCGCGGCGTGGACCGGTTCGAGGCGCGGAAGCGGATCGTGCGGCTGCTCGAGGTGGCCAATCGGCTCGTGAAGAAGGAGCAGCACACCCACAACGTGCGGCACTGCTACCGATGCGACACGGTGGTGGAGCCGCGGCTGTCGGATCAGTGGTTCGTGCGCATGGCGCCGCTCGCCGAGCCGGCGCTGCTGGCCGTGCGCGACGGGCGCGTCCGCATCCTCCCCGAGCGCTGGGTGGGGGTGTACGAGCACTGGATGACGAACATCCGCGACTGGAACATCTCGCGGCAGCTGTGGTGGGGCCACCGCATCCCGGTGTGGTATTGCCGGGACTGTGATCCACCGCAGGACGTGATCGTGAGCCGCGAGGACGTGACGGAATGTCCCTACTGCGGCGGACCGGTCGAGCAGGATCCCGACGTGCTCGACACCTGGTTCTCGAGCTGGCTCTGGCCGATCTCCACCCTCGGCTGGCCGAACGAGGGCGCCACCGATCTGCGCGCCTTCTATCCGACCGACGTGCTCGTGACCGCGCCCGAGATCCTGTTCTTCTGGGTCGCGCGCATGATCATGGCGGGCTACGCGTTCATGGGCGACGCGCCGTTTCATTCCGTCTACCTGCACGGCACGGCGCGCGACACGCAGGGCCGCAAGATGTCCAAGTCGCTCGGCAACGGCATCGACCCGCTGGACGTGGTGGCGCTCTACGGCGCCGACGCGCTGCGCTACACGCTCGTGTCCGGGATGGGACTCGGCGCCGACGTGTTCCTCGATCCGGCGGATCTCGAGAAGACCTTCGCGCCGGGCCGCAACTTCGCGACGAAGCTCTGGAACATCGGCCGCTTCCTGCTCACCAACGTGGGTCGTGAGCCGGTGCGGTCCATCGCGGAGCTGGGGGCGGATGAGCTCAAGCGCGCCGACACCTGGATCCTCGAGCGCCTCGACGTGGCCGTGCGCGAATGCGACCGGGCGATCGGCCCGCTCAAGCCGATCCGCGGCGTGTGGATCGAGGAAGAGCGCATCGCCGGCCTCCGACTCAACGACTACGCCGAGACGGCGCGCCGGTTCGTGTGGAACGAGCTGGCCGACTGGCATCTCGAGGCGATCAAGACGCGGCTGCTCACGCCGGGCAAGGACCAGCAGGTGGCGCGCGCCGTGCTCGTGCACGCGTTCGATCAGGCGCTGCGTCTGCTCCACCCGATCGTGCCGTTCGTCACCGAGGCGCTCTGGCAGCGTCTGCCCGGCCACGTGGACGGCACCTTCCTCGCCACGGCCAGTTGGCCCGTCGCGCCGCTCGACACGTCGGTGAGCGTGGCCGCGGGACAGTTCGAGCTGCTGAAGGACGTCGTGGAGGCGATGCGCCGCGTGCGCGCCGAGTACAACGTGCCGCCCGGCAAGATGATCGACGCATTCGTCGTTGCGGCGCCCGAGGTACGACAGATGCTCGAGGACGAGTTCACACTTCTCTCGC
>JBJMNM010000231.1:0-6179 GCA_045804305.1 Gemmatimonadaceae bacterium
AGCCCACGCGTGAGGTGTAGGTGGTGCCATTCACCTTGGTTCCATACGTCACCGCGACGGCGCGCGCCTGGAGCCAGAGCGGTTGCGTCGGGTCCTGCGTCTCGCGGCACGCCTTCGGTGCCGACGAGCACTGGAAGTAGTTGCCCTCGAGCGTCTTTCCGCCGCCGCGATAGTCGAACAGCGCGTTGATGCGCAGCTTGCCACGGAACAGATCGATGCCGTTCTGGATGGAGATGAGCTTCGTGGCGAAGCCGACGCCCTGGAAGCTCAGGGCCGTGTCGACCTGCACTTCGGACTGCTGGATGATGCCATCGCCGTTCGCGTCGGCGAAGGTGTAGTTCCGATACCACTGGCCGAAGAGCGGACCACCCTTCCGCTGCTGCGTCACCGTGCCGGCGCCGATGACGCGATCGAGCCCCGTCCCGGGATCGGTGCCGAGGTCCAGCCACTTGTTGTCGTTGCGGGACGCACTCACCGTCACGTCCCACGCGACGCTCGGCAAGTCGACGAGCACGGCGTTCGCCTGGAGCTCGTGCCCCACGTTTTGCGTGGAGCCGACGTTTTGCAGAAGGTTCGTCACGGGGGCGCCCACCGAGCTCGGGATGGGCACGTTGATCAGGGCGTCCGTCGTCTTCTTCCTGTAGTAGGTGTAGTCCAGCCGCAGCCGGTGATTCACCAGCTCCGTCTCGAATCCCGCTTCCAGCTCGCTGGACGTCTCGGGCTTGAGCGCTGCGTTGCCCGGGGTGTTGGCGGTGAGCCCGGGAAGGTCCGGCCCGGTGGTGAGATCCTTGGTGGCGACGTTCACCGTCGTGGGCGTGAAGGTCTGGAGGGCTGCTGTTGCGCCGGGCTGCACGCCATTCGCGCCGTACGCGCTGCGCAGGCGGAACGAGTTGAGCCACGAGAGCTTCGGGAAGTAGTCCTCGTCGGACGCGATCCACGACAGGCTGACCTTCGGATACAGGATCTTCTGGAAGTCAGTGCCGAAGGCGCTGTTCTGGTCCTGCCGTGCGGCGACGGTGAGGAACAGACGGTCGCGCAGCGCCAGCTGCTCCTGCACGTAGTAGCCGAGCGTCTTGACGGCGTTGGGCTGCGCCGCCGCGTAGCTCACGATCGTCGACGCTGCCTGAAGGGTCGACGCTCCTGGTGGAAGAAAGCGCGCCTGCGCCCAGAGGCTGTCGAATTCCACATTGGTGTACTCGCTGCCCACCGACGTCTTGAGGTTGGCCCACGGGCGCACCTGCCAGGTGCCCGTACTGGCCAGCTTGGCCGAGAAGTTCCGGCGATTCTGTTTCAGGTCGTAGACGTTGCCGACACGGGAGTTGCCTCCCTGGTTCGGACACTCGTTCAGCTTGCAGACGTGGAACTGGTCGTTGTTCGAGAGATCGACGCCGACCGTGCCGTCGTTCTGCATCCAGGAGAGCGGCCGCCAGTTCGCCTGCAGGCTTCCGGTGAACCGCTGGACGTCGTCCGTCGTGATGTATTGCATGATGGAGCCGGGCGCGAACGAATTCGCGTCGTGCAGCGGAAAGCCCGTCGGGTCGGTCCACGACTTGTCGAGGCCGCAGAAGGAGTTCTCCGTTCCCGCGGGACAGCCCTTGTACCCGAAGCTCGACTGCTGGACGTAGAGCAGGCCGATGATCGACGAGTTGTCCGGCTCGACGGTGTTGCTCGATTTGCCGAATCCCGCATTCGCCGTGAGGTCGAACGTGGGACTCAACGCGGCGGACACGTTGGTGCGGAAGTTCATCTTCTGCTGCTGCCGCGGATGGAACATCTGCCCGGTGACCGGAACGTGCAGCACGTTCTCGTAGTAGGCGATGTCCTGCGCCGGCATCTGGATCGGGCCGAACTCGTTGTCGAGATTGCCGCTGACGAAGAAGCGCACCGTCTCGGACCCACCGTTGGCGCTCACCCCGTACAGACTGCCGCGGCCCAGCTGGATGATCGTGTTCTCCGGGTCGCCCAGCACGTCATAGGTCGTGAGGCTGTCCGAGATGCACGTGGCGCCCTGAGCCGGCGTGAAGCTGGGGGTGGCCATCACGTACAACTGGCACCGTATCGCCTTCGTGGGATTGGTCGGCGAGTGTCCCCAGTTGGCGTATTGCGGCTGGTAGTGATTGCGGTCGTCCACGGTGCGCGATTCGGCGGTGACGTTCCAGCGCGTCGAGCCGGCGCGTCCCTTCTTGGTGGTCACGACAATGACGCCGTTCGCCGCGTTCGTGCCGTACAGCGTCGCCGCCGATGGACCTTTGACAATCTCGATGTCCTGAATCTCTTCCGGGCTGAGGTTGTTGAGCAGTGACGCGGCGTTCGCGCCGGCGGAGCTGGTGGCGTTCGTGATGTAGCGGACGCCATCCACCACCCAGATCGGCTCGTTGGACAGCGAGATCGAGGAGATGCCGCGGATGCGCGGCGTCGGCGCGCCACCGAGCACGGGGCTGGGCAGGATGATGACGCCCGGCGACTTGGCCGTCATGAGGCCGGTGATGTCGGTGACCGGCGTCTCTTCGACCCGCTTTGACACATCGCCGAGCGTGGAGATGGCGTTGCCGATCTCACTCCGGCGCTGCTGTCCGGTTGCAGTCGTCACGACCTCGGTCAGCTGAATCACGGCGCGCGCCAGCCGGAAGTTCGCTTCCACGCTCGAGCCGCTCGGCACGGTCACACGCTGTTTCTCGGATTTGAAGCCGACATGCAGCACCTGCACGTCGATCGCGCCAGGCCGGACGTTGCGCAACGTGTACCGACCGTCCTCGCTCGTCGTCGCGGACGCCGTGGCGCCGACGGCGATCACCTGCGCGCCGGCGAGCGGCTGGCTCGACTCCGAGATGACGCGTCCGGTGACGGTACCCTGCGCCCGCAGGGTGCCCTGCACCGGCGCGAGCAACAACAAAAACACCGCGCTCACGGCAACGGCTTGCCAATCCGCTCTGCTGATCATCTGATCCTCGGTGGGGGAGGTGGGCGACGGCACAGACTTATGACTCGCGGAACAGCTCGTCAAGCACGTGACGTGTCGATCGGACGCGAGGTGACGGCCTTTGAGGGCGTGCCTTCCGAGCGTCCCGCACCTCCTAGCCTCGGTCGTTCGCAGTCACGGAAAAGGGAGCGCGGCGCACATCCGATCGCTCATAGGCGTCGCGGCGCAGCTCGTACTGGATCGCATCGGGCTCGCTCTCGTCGTGCCCAAGGCCCACGAACGCGAAGCCGGCCGACTCGAGCACGCGGATGGACGGCGTGAGCTCGGTGAGCGTATGCGCGATCACGCGCGTCACGGACTCGCGCGCGAAGGCCCAGCCGAGCAATCCATCCACGGCTTCGCGGGCAAATCCCAAGCGGCGCCGCTCGGCCAGGATGCCATACCCGATCTCCACGGTCCCCTCCGGATCCGGTGGCCCCTTGAACCCCACGACGCCCGCCAGGCGCGGTCGTGCGTGCTGCGGTTCCAGGATCTCGGCGACGTAATACAGGCCCCAGTCCGGGGTGAGAAAGCGCGTCTCCAGCGCATTGATGCTCCAGCGCACCGCGGCCTCGTCGTACAGCTCCGGCGGCCACGAGGGCGGCACGTCCACCTCGAGCGCTCGCGCCAGCTCGTGCCGGCCCCCGAGCTCCGCGTTCAGGGTCGCGATGGTGGCCGGAATCAGCCGGAGTCGCGGCGTCTGGATGCGCGGCATCGTCCCCCTAGCGCGGCGCGAGGCTGGTGACGAGCGTGCTGACGAGCGCGGGGATCGTCGCCTCGCTCGACTCCGCCGCGAGCGAGATGCCGGCGGCACGCACCGCCTCGCTCGTCACCGGACCGATCGACACGGCCGGCGCGCGGCGCGCGAGCTGCTCGCCCACCGCGTCGACGAATCCGCGCACCGCCGACGCGGATGCAAAGGTGACCGCGTCCACCTTGCCGCTCTCGAGGGCGGCGCGCAACCCGTCGGCACCCGTGCCGTCGGACACGGTGCGATACGCGCGCACCACGTCCACCGTGCAGCCAAGGGCGCGCAGCCCTTCGGGGAGCACGTCACGCGCTCCCTCCGCGGCGACGTACAGCACGCGCGTGCCACGCACGTCCTCGCGCTTGGCGAGCGTCTCGAGCACCGCTTCGGCCACGAACCGGCTCGGCATCACGTCCGCCGCGAGTCCGCGCGCCAGCAGCGCGTCGCTGGTGGATTTGCCCACGCATGCAATGCGAACCCCGGCCAATGAGCGCGCATCCTGACCCGCGGCGCGCAGCGCATCCCACACGAGCGCCACGGCGTTCTGGCTCGTGAGGACGATCCACTTGTAGATGTCGGGCCGCTCGAGCGCTTCGCGGAGCGGCGCCGGGTCCAGCGGCTCGACGCGCAGCGCGGGAAGCTCGATCACGTCGGCGCCGAGCGTCGCGAGCGCGTCGCGGAGGATGCTCACCTGCGCCGTTGCGCGCGTCACCACCACGCGCCGGCCGAACAGCGGCAGCCGATCGAACCACGCGATCTCCTCACGCAGGCCCACCACGCCGCCGATGATCGTGATGACCGGCGCGTCCAGCTCCTCGCGCGCGACGGCGTCGACGAGCGTGCTGATGGTCGCGACGACCGTGCGCTGCCGCGCGTAGGTGCCCCACTGCACCGCCGCTGCCGGCGTGTCGCGCGAGAGCCCGCCGGCCACGAGCGCCTCGGCGATCCGCGGCAGCGATTTCACCCCCATGTACAGCACGATCGTGCCGCCGGCCCGCGCCAGCGCCGCCCAATCGGTCTGGGTGTCCGGCTTGTCGGGATCCTCGTGGCCCGTGACGAACGTGACGGAGGTCGCCACGCCGCGATGGGTCACGGGGATTCCGGCATACGCCGGCGCGGCGACACCCGCCGTCACCCCCGGCACGATCTCGAACGCGACCCCCGCCGCCGCGAGCGCCTGCGCTTCCTCGCTGCCGCGCCCGAACACCAGTGGATCGCCTCCCTTCAGTCGCACGACGCGCTTGCCCTCGCGGCCCAGCTTCACGAGCAGCGCATTGATCGCCTCCTGACTGGCCGAGTCGGCGCTCCCACCGCGCTTGCCGACCTCGAACACCGCCACGCGGGGGTTCGCTGCCCGCGCGGCGCTCACGATCGCCGGATTCGCCAGCGCATCCGTGGCGATGATGTCGCAGCTCGCCAGCAGCTCGCGCCCGCGTACGGTGATGAGACCCGGATCGCCCGGCCCCGCGCCGACGAGGTAGACGGTGCCCTTGCGCTCGTCGCTCATTCGCGTCCGTCCTGCCGATCGCGCGCGGCCTCGAGTCTCACGCGCAGGGCCCGCATGCGCACGACCAGCGTGATGGCGTAGCCCACGAGGATGACGGCTGCCGCGATGTACGCGGCCTCGTAGTAGCCGGCGTTCGATGGAGTCACTGGCCGCCCTCGAGGTCCACGACGTAGTCGCGCAGCGTCGCGAACCGGTACCGCGCCCGCAGCAGTCCCGCGAAGAGGAGCGCGAACGCGAAGAATCCGGCGAAGAACGTCACCTGCATCTCCGGCGGCATGGACGGGGCACTCGGCTTGAGCACGATCGGCATGGGGTGCAGAGTCCGAAACAGATACACGCTCAGATGAATGAACGGCACGAGGATCGCCGCGAGCAATCCGAGCACCGCGGAGTAGCGGGCGCGCATCGCCCGTTCCTCCACCGCGCCGCGCAGCAGCAGATAACCCAGGATCAGGAACCAGAGAAACAGGGTCGCGGTGAGTCGGGCATCCCACGTCCACCAGGTTCCCCAGATCGGCTTCCCCCACAGCGGTCCCGTGATCAGGACCACCGTGGTGAAGGCGAGGCCCACCTCCGCGGCACTCTCGGCAACCCGGTCGAGCTTCTCGTCCCGGAGCCAGAGATACAGTGCGCTGCACACGGCGAGCAGCGCGAAGGCGAGATAGAGGGCCACGAACGCCGATGTCGCGTGCACGTAGAGGATCTTCTGCGCCGGTCCCTGTAGCGCTTCGACCGGCGTGAAGGCGATGGCGCGCAGGTACACCGCGGCCACGGCCAGAAAGCCGCTCAGAAGCAGAAGGTCGACGCCGTCACCTGCGCGGCGGGGTGAAGCAGATGAAGCGAAGGTCATTCTTCGACGGTATAGGGAAACGCGAGCGTGCACGCCACCACGAACACGAGATCGAACGCGAGCAGGATGCGCAGCCACGGCCACGCCTCGGCGACCGGCCGGCCGGCCAGCAGTC
>JBJMNM010000232.1:0-6223 GCA_045804305.1 Gemmatimonadaceae bacterium
CCGTCTCCGACTTCATGCGGTCGAAGAGGCGCAGCGCGTGGACCGCCGGCACGGTGGGGAACAGGGCGGCGGCGGGCCAGCCGAAGAAGGTGACCAGCGGCTCGGACAGGAAACGCCCCACGGGGCCCATGTCGAAGCCTGCGCCGACGCCCCGCAGCGCGAGGGAAAGCAGCGCGGCGGCAAGGAAGATCGAGAACAGGAGGAGCGCGATGCCGGTCAGCTCGCGCTTGAGGACAGAACTACCCACGGGGGTTACCGCTCGCGTTCGGGCCCCAGCTTGGTGATCTGTCGATCCTGGTAGATCGGGATGACCGGGTACGAATCCACGGCCGCGCAGGCCGCGAGATCCCCTTCGAAACCAGCGGCGGCCAGGGCCCGGCCGTGCGCCGCAGTGTTGAAGAGCCGCGTCAGATTGTCGCCGTACTTTCGATCGATCAGCGAAGCGGCCAGCGCCGCGTCGTTGAGGTCGACGTCGGCCAGCCGCCGGGAGATGTTGTACACGTATCGGCCTGCGCAGGCCGCGTCCTCGAGCGCGAACTGGCGATCCTGTCCGGCGCAGACGAGCGTGATGTCCGCCCCGCCGCGCAGCGCCGCGCGCAGCATCGTGGTCACGCCCGTCAGGTTGACGTACGACGCGACCACGACGTCACGGGCGCCCTGGACGGCGAGAAGCGCCTTGGTTCCATTGGTCGTGGTGAGGAGCACGGTCTTCCCCTCGACGGCCTCGGCCGTATGCTCGAGCGGGGAGTTGCCGAGGTCGAACCCTTCCATCTTGAGCATGCGCCGCTCGCCGGCGAGGCGGAACGCGCCGCGCTCGAGTTGCTTCGAGCGCGTGACAGCCTCCTCCGAGCTCTCGAACGGGATCACCGCCTTCGCGCCGTGCGCGAGGGCCGTGGCGATCGTCGTGGATGCACGCAGCACGTCGATGACCGCGACGACTCGGCCCTGCACGTCCTGTGGCGTGAGCTGTTGTACGCCGAACACCGCGTCGACGCGCACGCTAGGCCGGCTCCTTCATCAGCTCGGGCTCCCGCTCCAGGAACTTCGTGTCCACATCCCCACTCTGGAACCGCGGGTTGTGCATCACGCGCGCAAGAAAGGGAATGGTCGTCATGGGGCCCTCGATGATGAACGTCTCGAGGGCGAGGCGCATCTTGGCGAGCGCCTCCTCCCGATCCCTGCCCTGGCAGATGACCTTCGCGATCATCGAGTCGTAGAACGGCGGCACGCTGTATCCGGCGTACACGTGCGAGTCGATGCGCACGCCGTTGCCGCCCGGCGGATGATAGGTGTGGATCTTTCCGGGGGACGGCTGGAAGTTGCGGTTCGGATCTTCCGCGTTCACGCGGCACTCGATCACGTGCCCGCGCAAGGGCGGCAGCTCGCGGACGCTCAGCGGGTCGCCGGAGGCCACGCGAATCTGCTCCTTCACGAGGTCGATGCCCGTGATCATCTCGGTGACGGGATGCTCCACCTGGATGCGGGTGTTCATCTCCATGAAGTAGAACGACCCGTCCTCGTCGAGCAGCATCTCGATCGTGCCCGCGCCCACGTAGTCGATGGCCTTCGCGCCCGCCACGGCCGCGTCGCCCATGCGCTTGCGCAGGTCGGGAGTCATGGCGGGGCTGGGACTTTCCTCGATCAGCTTCTGATGCCGGCGCTGCACCGAGCAGTCGCGCTCCCCGAGATGGATGACGTTGCCGAACTTGTCGCCCATGATCTGGAACTCGATGTGCCGCGGCCGCATCAGATACTTCTCGACGTAGACGTCGCCGTTGCCGAACGCCGACAGGGCTTCGCTGCGCGCGAGCTGAAACGAGCGGGCGAAGTCATCGGCGTCCTTGGCGACGCGCATGCCCTTGCCGCCGCCGCCGGCGGCCGCCTTGATGATGACCGGGAAGCCGATCTTCTTCGCGAACTCCAGCGCCTCGTCCACGTCCTCGACCGGGCCCGGCGTGCCTGGAATGATCGGGACGCCGACCGCCGTCATCGCCTTGCGCGCCGCGGCCTTGTCGCCCATCACGCGGATCTGGTCGGCCGTCGGTCCGATGAACGCGATGTTGCTGGCCGTCACGATCTCGGCGAACTCCGCGTTCTCGGCGAGGAATCCGTAGCCGGGATGGATGGCGTCGGCGCCGGTGATCTCGGCGGCGGCGATGAGGCGGGGAATCTTGAGGTACGAGTCGCGCGCCGGCGCGGGGCCGATGCACACGTCGTCGTCGGCGAAGCGCACGTGCAGCGACTCGCGATCCGCCTCGGAGTAGACGGCCACCGTCTGCACGCCGAGCTCGCGGCAGGCGCGAATGATGCGCAGCGCGATCTCCCCGCGATTCGCGATCAGGACTTTCTTGAACATCTTCTCCGCTCAGGCGGTGGAGTCGGTCTCGAAGCCGGACCAGCTGTTGTCGCTGGTGCCGGCCACGCCCTGCACGCGCAGCGCGAACTCGCTCGGACTCGTGGCGAAGAACACCGCGCTGTCGTACGAGATGATCGACTGGGAGTAGAGGCTCATCAGCGCCTGGTCGAAGCTCTGCATGCCGTACTGCACGGTGCCTTCCTTGATCAGATCCGGGATGTTCAGCGTCTTCTCCGTGTCGCGGATCTGGTCGCGGACCGTCTGCGTATTGATCAGCACCTCGCAGGCCGGCACGCGACCCGGCTTGTCGATGCGGGGCACGAGGCGCAGCGAGATCACCGCCTGCAGCGCGCTGGCCAGCGAGAACCGCACTTCGCTCTGCTGGTGCGGAGGATAGAACGACAGCACGCGGTTGATCGTCTGCGTCGCGTCCGTGGTGTGCAGGGTGCTGAACACGAGGTGCCCGGTGTCGGCGGCCTTGAGCGCCGTATCCAGCGTCTCCAGATCGCGGATCTCACCGATCAGGATCACATCCGGGTCCTGCCGCAGCACGCGCCGCAACGCCTGCCCGAAGGTGGCGGTGTCGGTGCCCACCTCGCGTTGGTTGATGTTGCAGTTGATGTCGCGATGGAGGAACTCGATCGGATCCTCGATCGTGATGATGTTCGCCTTGCGATTCTCGTTGATGTGCTGGATCATCGCGGCGAGCGCGGTGCTCTTGCCCGAGCCCGTGATGCCCGTGACGAGGATCAGGCCGCGCGGACGCAGCGCGACCTCCTCCAGCACGCCTGGCAGGTTCAGCTCCCTGAGCGTGCGCGCCTGGTAGGGGATGGAGCGCATCGCATAGCACAGGGAGCCGCGCTGCTGGTACACGTTGCAGCGGAACCGGCCGATGCCCGGCACGCCGATGGCGAAGTCGCACTCCTTGTTCTCGGTGAACTCCTTCACCTGGCGCGGCGTCATGAGCTGCTCGGCGAGCCCCTTCAGATCCTCCGGCTTGAGCGCGGGCAGGTCGAGGGGCACGAGCTCTCCGTGCAGGCGCAGCGTCGGCGGCCGACCCACCTTGAGATGGAGATCGGACGCGCTCCGCTGCACCAGCTGCTGGAGCACGTCCTTGAAGTTGAATCCGCTGCCGGTGGGCGAGGGCGCCGCGGCGGCCCCCGTCCCCGTGGCGGACGGCGCGGGGCGCTTAGCCATTCGGGTCGATGCGGAAGAGCGTCTGGCCGTACTCCACCGGCTGGGCGTCGGAGGCGAGCACCTCCGTCACCACGCCGGTCACCTCGGACTCGATCTCGTTCATGATCTTCATCGCCTCGATGATGCAGAGGATCTGGCCCGTAGACACACGCGCGCCCACGGCGACGTACGGCTTGGCTCCCGGCTCCGGCGCACCGTAGAAGGTACCCACCATCGGCGACTTCACCTCGATGCCGGCGCTCTTGGCCTCGGGCTTGGGCGCTGCCTCCACGGCCGGGAACCCCTCGGCGGGAGTGGCGCGCAACGCGGGCAGCGCCGGGGCCGCCATCATCGGCGCCATCACCGGCTGCGGCGCCACCTGCACGCCGCCCCGGCCGCTGGGACTCTTGGAGATCCGGATCTTCATCCCCTTGTCGGACGAGATCTCGATCGAGTCGACGGTCGATTCGTCGATGATGTCGATGAGCTTCTTGACGTAGCGTAGGTCGATCATAGGCCCAATGGGTATGTCGCGCCGCGACTGCTCTCGCGGCACTCAGCCGAGCTCCAGGAGCTCGCGCGGAAACTCCGTCAGAATGTGCGGTCCATCGGCGCCGAGCACGACGTCGTCCTCGATGCGCACCCCGCCCCACCCCGGGCGATAGATGCCCGGTTCGATCGTGACCACCGCGCCCTCGGGGAGAGCGCCCTCGGCCGTGCGCGCCAGGCGCGGCGCCTCGTGTACCTCGAGCCCGATCCCATGACCGAGGCTGTGGCCGAACAACTCTCCGAAACCGGCCCGCTCAATGTAGTGGCGCGCTAGAGCATCGGCATCCCGTCCGGTCATTCCGGCCCGCACGCCGGCCGACGCTCGCTCGTTCGCCCCCCGCACCGCCTCGTAGACCTCGCGATGCTCGTCGCTGGCGCGTCCCACGACCACGGTGCGGGTGACGTCGGAGCAGTAGCCTCCGACCTCCGCGCCAAAATCCATCAGTAGAAAGTCGCCGGGTTCGAGGGTGCGCGCGGACGAGCGCGCATGGGGCAACGCCGCGCGCGGGCCGCTGGCGACGATCGACGGAAAGGGGAATCCCTCGCTGCCTTCGTCGCGCAGCGCCTTCTCCAACACGCCCGCCACGGCGAGCTCCGACATGCCGACGCGCACCTGAGGCAGCGTCCGCTCCAGCGCGCGCGTCGCCACGCCGGCGGCGTCCTGGATCCGCGCGATCTCGCTGCCGTCCTTCCGCTCGCGAAGGGTCTCGACCAGATCGACCGTGGGCCGCCACTGCCATCGCGCGCCGGCCTCCACCAGACGCTGGAAGTCGCGATGCTGGATGTGCGCCGTCTCGAAGCCCAGCACCTTCACCGCTGGCATGTGCGCGAGCTGCTGCCATAGCCCGGTCCAGAGGCTCGCCCCCTCGATGGCCACGCGGGCCAGCTCGCCCACCTCGTCCACCACCTGCGTCTGGTAGCGGAAATCGGTGATGAGCACCACGTCGCGCGGCGTGACGACGAGGAGCGCGCTCGAGCCGGAGAAGCCGGTGAGGTAGCGAATGTTCGAGAGCCCCGTGAGCAGCAGGCCGTCGAGGTGCGCCGCAGTGAGCCCGTCGACGAGCGCCGCGATCCGGTGCGGCCGGAGATCGCTCATGCGTCGGCCGCGCGGGCGCGCAGGGTGGCGACGAGCCCGCGCAGCGCGAGCTCGTAGCCGTGCGTGCCAAGTCCCACCACGCTGCCTACGGCGGCCGGCGCGAGCATGGAGTGCCGGCGCTCGGGCTCCCGCGCGTACACGTTCGTCACGTGCACCTCCACGAACGGCAGCGCCGCGCCCGTGAGCGCGTCGCGCAGCGCAAGGCTCGTGTGCGAGTACGCGCCGGCATTCACGACCGCACCCTGTGCGCGGCCGCGCAGCGAATGCACGAGGTCCACGAGATCTCCCTCGCCGCTGCGCTGGGCGAACTCCACGTCCACGCCGAGCTCGCGTCCCACCTCGCTCAGCCGGTTCTCCACCTGGGCGAGCGTCGTCCGGCCGTAAAGCTCGGGCTCACGGATGCCAAGGAGGTTGAGGTTCGGTCCGTTCAGGACGGCGATCCTCACCGCTGCTTCAGCCCCTGCAGCCAGGAATTGAACTGGGAGATGTCGTCGGCCGTGCGCTCGGCGGGCTCTGCGGGGGCGATGGCGTCGTGTCCGCCAGTGGTCGGACCCGCCGGCTTGTCGGCGGGGGTCGGGTTGCCACTCGCTCCTTCGGAGAAGAACTGATCGAACGAGAAGCTGCCCGATGGACGCGGGGCACGTGCGCCGCCGTCACGGAAGACGCTGTCGAGCGAGAGCTCCTTAGCGGCGGCTCGCGCCGGCCGGCCGGAGATGGACGGCGAATCCTCGCTGCCCCCGAACGCCTGCGCCAGCGCGGACGCCGCCGAGTCCTCCGACGTGCCGACGCTCCGATTACCGAACAGTGCGTCGATCGAGCCGCCCGGTGGCGCCTGCGTCGTGGCCGCGCGCTCCACGGCGGACGCCATCTGCGGCGTGGAGCCCGACGGTCCAGAGCTACGCGACGGCGGCGGCGGCGGCGCGTTTCCCATGCTCGACGGGGACGACCGGCCCGGCGTGGGACGCTCCGGCACCGCGTCGAATGACGCGAAGTCATCCGCCGACGGTGGTGCAGCGGCCGCGGCACGCTCCCCTGGCCGGAGCGTC
>JBJMNM010000233.1:0-5142 GCA_045804305.1 Gemmatimonadaceae bacterium
AAAGTGGTGTCTGCAGGCGGAGTTGTCAATCGGGGTCCCGCGTCATCGCCGAGGCTAGAATCTGCGTAACCCGTTGCTGGTATTGAAAATAGCTTCCGCTTTCTCGCACGGCACGCAGTGGTATGGTCACACCGGCGTGAGTGGGGTCGCGCTGGGAGTCCTGAGCCCGAGGCGCGGTATCCCTCGTCGCACTTCCGTACTCTCCACCACCACGAACGTCGTCGACCCAAAGGAGATCACTCGTCCAATGCAGACCTGCTCGCTCACCGGATATCTCAGAGTTCGCGAGGAGACGCGCCGCCACGGGGGACAGAGTTGGTACGAGGATGAGGGTAGTGAGCGCAGCGCCATCGGGTCGGCGAGTGTGAGCGTCGACTGCTGGTGGAGGGCGACGCTGACGGTTCCGCTCCCCGCCGCGGATGCCGTGTTCATACGAATCGAACGTCGAGGCCCGTTGCCCGACGGATACCGGGGCGCGGAAGAGAGCGGCGGCTTCTCCTTGCCGGTGGGCGAGCTGGACGCGGTGGTACAGGCGCTGACTGGGGTAATCGCGCAGGCGCGGCGGGATGGGGTGGTCACCTAGACGCGCCTCACGTCGTGATGCGGCCGCGCGGCATCCTGCGATCAGCAGGCCGGCGAGCACCTGTTGGTACGACCCTTGAGGCGCCCGCTGCCCTGCATATGACCGGAGGATACCATGGGGCAGCGAGTCGATGACAAGGTGCTGGACGCGCTCTTCCGCCAGGCGCGCACGCATTTCAAGTGGCAGACGAAGCCCGTGACGGACGAGACGCTGCGCGAGCTCTACGATGTGCTCAAGTGGGCGCCAACCAGCGCGAACGCCGCTCCCGCGCGGTTCGTGTTTCTCCGGACGGCCGAAGCGAAGGAACGGCTCCGTCCCGCCTTGGCGCCGCTCAACGTGGAGAAAACGATGTCCGCGCCCGTCACCGCGATCATCGCCTACGACATGAAGTTCTACGAGCAGTTGCCCAAGCTGTTTCCGCACAGCCCCGGGATGGCGAAGCTCTACGAGAGCAACGCGGAGATGGTGGAGACGACGGCGAAACGGAATTCCAGCCTGCAGGGCGCCTACATGATCATGGCCGCGCGAGCTCTCGGCCTCGATTGCGGGCCGATGTCCGGCTTCGATAACGCCAAGGTCGACGAGGAATTCTTTGCGGCCGGGAAACCCTGTTTCGGGTGCGATCAGGAGTTCTTTCCCGAGGGGCACGTCAAGTCGAATTTCCTCTGCAATCTCGGCTATGGCGACCCGGGCGCGCTGCATCCGCGGCTCCCGCGGCTCGCGTTCAACGAGGCGTGCTCACTGATGTAGCTCTCCGCGAACTTGCCTGGGCTACCGCGCCTGCTGCGAGCGCCAACCAGCGCGTCCGGCAACGGTCCGTCGCTGTCGTGCGTAGGTCCGAGTGCCTCGCCTGCGGCAGACCCGCTCAGGCGGGACTCTTCCTCCACGCTCGCTTCCCACCACCCCAACGGGTCATGCCTCGATCTCCCTTCCATTCACCACGCGGCGTGAGCTGGTGGTGCGGCGCGCTGGCCGCCTGCACCCTCGCGGCATCTCCCGTCAGCGCGCAACGGGCTACGCTGGACTCGGCCACCCTCGCCGGATTCCGTTGGCGCACCATCGGGCCGGCCAACTTCGAGGGGCGCGTCGCTGACGTTGTCGGCATTCCGTCCCCGTCGCAGACCTTCTTCGTCGCGGCCGCCGCAGGGGGAATCTGGAAGACGAGCAACGGTGGCGTGACCTTCCGCCCCGTCTTCGACGACCAGCGCGTCATCTCGATGGGCGCGCTCGCCATCGCTCCGTCCGACACGCAGCAGGTGTGGGCGGGGACCGGCGAGCAGAACTCGCGCAACACCATCGAGCCGGGCCGCGGCGTCTTCAAGTCGACCGACGGCGGCGTCTCATGGCACCCCATGGGACTGGAGAAGACACAGCACATCGGGCGGATCGTCGTCCATCCGACGAACCCGAATGTCGTCTATGTCGCGGCGCTGGGTGCGGCCTGGACGACGAACCCGGAGCGAGGGCTCTACAAGACCGAGGACGGCGGGCAGACCTGGCGGCTCGTGAAGTTCGTGAGCGATCGCGCCGGCTTCGTGGATGTCGCGCTCGACCCGAAGGATCCCAACATCGTGTGGGCCGCCAGCTATGAACGCATGCGCGGCCCCTATTTTCTCAACAGCGGCGGCCCTGGCTCGGCGCTCTGGAAAAGCACCGACGCGGGCGCGACGTGGACGGAGATCCGTGGCGGCGGCTTCCCAGAGACCCCGAAGGGACGCATCAGCCTGGCGGTCTATCCGCAGGACCCGGCCATCGTCTACGCAATGGTCGAGGCCGACTCGGTGCGCGGCCGGCCCGTGGCGAAGGGAATGCCCAGGCAGCCCAGGCAGAAGCTCGCGAACGGGCTGTATCGCACGCGCGATGGCGGACGCACATGGGAAAAGATGAATGACGCCAACACGCGGCCATTCTACTACTCCCAGGTGCGCGTGCATCCGCGCAACCCGGACCGCGTCTGGTTCTCGTCGACGCCGGTGCTCGTCTCGAGCGACGGAGGGAAGACGGCGCGCACCGCCACGCAGGGGATCCACGTGGATCACCACGCGATGTGGATCGACCCCAGCCAGCCCGATCACTTCATCGTGGGCGATGACGGCGGCATCTCGATTACCTGGGACGGCGGCGGCAGCTACGACTTTCCCGCGAACCTCCCGATCGGACAGTTCTATGACGTGAGCTTCGACTTCGAGACACCGTACAACGTCTGCTCCGGCGCTCAGGACAACGGCTCGTGGTGCGGGCCGAGCCGGCGCAAGAACGGGCCGGTGACGAACGCGTACTGGTCCACCATCGCGGGTGGCGACGGCTTCTACACGGCGCAGCATCCGACCGAGCCGTGGGTGGTGTTCGGTGAGTCGCAGGGAGGCAACATCTCCCGTCTCAACCTCCGCACCGGCGAGCGGGCGGCACTGGTGAAGCCCGCCTGGCGCCCGCGCTATCAGCAGTTCGAGGACTCCGTGCTCGTCACCCGCGGCGATAGCGCCCGCGCCGAGACGCGCGAGCAGCGCGACCGCATCGCCGCGCTGCGTGCGCGGCAGCGCGCCGACTCGGCGCAGTTCGACGTGCGCTTCAACTGGGAGACGCCGTTCTTCATCTCGTCCCACAACCCTGACGTGATGTACGTCGGCGGAAATCGGGTGCTCAAGTCCACGCGGCGCGGAGACAGTCTGTACTTCATCTCGGCCGATCTGAGCAGGCAACAGCGCGCGAAGATCGACACGAGCATGAACAAGACCGGCGGCATCACCCTCGATGCCACGGGCGCGGAGACGTACGGCACCGTCGTCTCGCTCGCGGAATCGTACGTTCGGCCGGGCTTTCTGTACGCCGGCACAGACGATGGCAACGTCTGGACGACGACGACCGACGGCGCCGCGTGGGAGCAGATTCCGGCGGCACGGTTCCCGGGACTTCCGCGTGGCGATGTGTACGTGAGCCGCATCGAGCCGTCGCATTTCGACACGCTCAGCTTCTACGTCGCGTTCGACAACCACCGCTGGAACGACTTCACGCCATACCTCTACGCGACGACCGACGGAGGGCGTACTTTCAGGTCGATCGCCGCGGGACTGCCCACGGGCAGCGCGGATCAGGTGCACGTGATCCGCGAGGATCCGGCGAGTCGTGACCTTCTCTACGTCGGCACCTCGCTGGGCGCGTACGTGTCGCTCGACCACGGCGCGAGCTGGCAGCGCTTCATGACCGGCATGCCGACGGTGCCGGTGTACGACCTCAAGATCCATCCCCGCGACCGCGAGCTGATCGCGGCCACGCATGGCCGCGGGCTCTGGATCGTCGACGTCACGCCGCTGCAGCAGATGGCGGGCAGTGCGCTGGCGGCGGTTGCCGCGGCGCCCGTCCACCTGTTCACGTCGAAGACGGGATACGAGTACGGACAAGGTCCCGCGGTCGGTGAGTCGGCCAACGGCTCGGGGCACAAGGTGTTCGCGGCCGCGAGCCCGCCGTATGGTGCGGAGATCGTCTACCACATTGCCGCCGGCGCCGCACCGGCGGCGGCTGTCGCGACACGCAACGGAGCACCGCCCGACACGACCGTGGCCACCACATCCCTGGCGACGACCGGCGCGACGGAAGGGAGCGACAACGGCGGAGGCACCGGCAGCGGCCGGCGTCGGGGCGGCCAGGGGGCTCAGGGGGGTCAGGGCGCGCCTCGCGGCCCGCAGGCGAGCATCCTCATCACCAACGCCCGTGGCGACACGGTGCGCACGCTCACCGGACCGGCGACCGCCGGACTGCATCGCGTCGTGTGGGACTTCCGCGGCCGGCCGGTGCCACGCGCGCCGCTGTCACCGTCGCAGCGGCGGGACAGCGTCGAGCGTGCGCAACGCGCGAGCTTCGTGATCGATTCGCTCGAGAAAGCGGGTACGTCCCGCCCCGTGACCGAGACGCTGCGGCGTCTCGCGTCGGGCAGTGTCGACGCGGCAGGGCTCTTCCGCGGCGGCGCTCGCGGCAGCGGCGGCACGGGAGGCGCGTGGGTCGCACGGCCGGGCGAGGGCGCGTTCGTCGGCGCGGGCGGAGCACGCGAGCAGGGGGAAGGTGCCAGCGCCGCGGGCGGCGAGCAGAGTCCGATCGAGGCGCTCAATGCCTTCCCCGGCGGAACCGAGGCGCTGACGGAGCTGTTTCAGATCCCCGGCCGACCGCCGGAGCGCGGTGGGCTCGGCACCGTGTTCGGCGGCGGCGGCGGCGGGCGCGGGCGCAACGCGGCGCCGGTCGTGGCGAGTGGCGACTATCTCGTGACACTCACGGTCGGCGGACGGACCTACAAACAACTCCTTCGCGTCGAACGGTTGAGCGGCGGCGACGACAGCGGCTCGGCATTCGGCGAGGATGAGGAGGACTGGTGGGATCCGTGAAGCGGCGGTCGCGCTGAGACGATCTACCGCACGAGAACCCACTCACGGATGCACGAAGCGCCACCGTCGGTCACGACGGTGGCGCATCGGCTTTTCGCTGAGAAGTCGCGAGGGATGGATCGATCAGAGGCGCCGGTCGGAATCGAACCGACGAATAGCAGATTTGCAGTCTGCCGCCTTACCACT
>JBJMNM010000234.1:0-12695 GCA_045804305.1 Gemmatimonadaceae bacterium
GCGCCGTTCGACAGCGTGAACGTGCCGCCCGGGGCGAACACGTTCACCGTCTGCGCACGCACGGCCGAGTCGACACGCGTGGCGCAATACGCGTCCAGCGTCTTTGCCGTCACCTGCCACAGTGTGGCGTTCACGCCGCCGCAGCGGTTGTCGGTCTGCCCGATCGCCAGCGCGTCGAAGCTGCCTTCGAGCGTGGCCGTGCCGAGCATCTGCGTGGTACCGTTCGTCAGCGAGCCTCCAGGCGCCGCGACACCACCATTACCGACGAACAGCGTCTGACCACCCAGGTCGATCGTGCCGCCCGCCTGCACCCAGAGCTTCTCCACCTGCGTCGTGGTCGCGAGCCTCGGCGACACCGAGGGCGCGGGCCAGGCGGGCACCAACACCTGCGCCGCCGCTGCCGGAATGGTGCCCACGCTCGTGGGCGGGACAGGGAACCAGTTGCCTGTGTCGTCCCACTTCTCGCTGACGCCGCCACGCCACACATGCGTCGTGCCCGGCGCGTAGATCGCCAGTTGCGTCTCGGCCGACGGGGAAGTGGAGAACGCCGCCCGCACCACGCAGCCGCCCGCCACCGCCGGCAGGATGACCGCCGGACGCACGTCGCCATTCACTTCGCTGGTGAACGTGCTCGACGTCAGGGTGCAGCTGCCGGCCGCGATGGTCACCGATACCGATGCCGACGTGGTCGGCACGTTGTAGCCGTCGGTCACGCGGAAAAGCGGCTGAATGCTCGTGCTTCCCGGCACGAGCGGCTCGAGCGCCACCCCTGGATACGGTGACTCGATCGTCGTCGCCGGACCGGGGACGACGGTCGTCGGCTGGCTCGCCGCCGCGATGGGCAGCGTCGGCGATTGGAACACGAACGAGATCGTTCCGGCCGGTGCATTCACACGGATCGCACCGATCGTCGCTCTGCCGTTCGCGTCCGTCGTCGCGGTCGTCACCGAGCCGGGCACGAGGTTGAAGTCGTTGGGGATGGCGTTCACCACGATCCCCGGCGCCGCGAGCGCATGCCGCGCGACGCGATTGCTGTCCATCACCTGCACCGTGAACGAGACTGGCGTACCCAGCGCACCATTCTGCAAGGTGGTCGTCGTCTGCGATACGAACTCCACCGCGCTCGGCACCACGGAGAACGACCGCCAGCTCACCGGCGAGGCCGAGCCCGCGCTGGCTGTCACGATCATCGTCCCTTCGGTCGCGTCGGCCACCCACGACGTCGGCTGCGCGTAACCTGCGGCGTCAGTGACGGCTGTCGCGGTCACGGTACCAAGGTTCGCGTTGAACGTCACCGCCGTACCGCCCACCGGATTCGACGCCGCGTCGAGCGCGCGCACGCGCGGGAGCGTCGGGAAGCGCGCGCCCGGAATCACGTACTGGTCGTCGGCCACGCGGCTCGCGTCCTTCACGAGTGTTGCCACCGCGCCGGCGACGAGCGTCACAGCTGCCGACTGCGCCGGCGTCAACGCGCCGCTCGCGAACTGGAGTGTGTACGTCCCGGCGATTCCCACGATGCCGAGTCCGGCGAACGTGGCCCGACCATCGGCGGCCGTGGTCACGCTGGTCGTTCCCAGCAGGGTCCCGGCTCCTCCGGACAACGTGACGGTCACGACTGCGTTCCCCGGTACCGGGTTGCCACCCACGTCGGTCAGCTGCACGACCGGCGGCTGGGCGAACGCCACACCGCTCGCCGCAGTCGCCGCTGGCTCCTGCACGAGGTTGAGCCGCGCCGGTGCGCCGGCCGCGGCCGCGAAGGACTTTGCCACCGGCTGCACACCAGCCGACGAGAAGCTCAGTGTGAGCTGTCCGATCAGTGATTTGTACGGCGGGATGGTGAACGACGCGAACCCGGATGCGTCGGTGAGCGTGGAGTCCGTGTAGTCGTCGCCCGGCGTCACTCCGCCGCCCAGCACCCGCACGCGGATACCGGCCGTGCGCACGGCATTGCCCTGCGCATCGGCAAGACGTACCGAGACCGGGGCAGGGAATGGCTGCCCCACGACGATCGCGTCGGGCGGCGGTGCGACGAACAGCAGCTTGCCGGCCGCACCCGCGAGGGCTTCCGCGCTGAACGACGCGCTCGCGCCGCCGGCGGTCGCGGTGATGGTGAGCGGGCCGGCCGTGGCGCCAAGCGTGGCCAGGGTCTGTGCGCTGCCCTTTGCATCCGTCACCGTCGTCGCCGGCGCGAACGTCGCACCCCCCGCAACGGACGCGCTCCACGTGACGCTCACGCCGGCCACCGGATTGCCGAACGAGTCGGTCACGCGCACCAGCAGCGGGGCCGCGAGCGTGCCGAGGACCGTCGTGGCTTGCGCGTCGCCCGACACGACGGCGATCGCGCTCGCCGCGCGGCTGATCGCTCTCGCCGTGAACAGCACCGCACCGGCGCTGCCTGCCACGCCGGGCAGTGACGCGCGCACGGTGTCCGCACCGATGGCGGTGCCGAGTGTGTAGGCGAGACTCGCGAGCCCCGACGCGTCGGAGACGGACGTCGCCGTGGCCGGCGCGCCGGTGCCGGCCGTTCTCGACCACGCGACGGTCGTGCCCTGCACCGGCAGGCCGGCGTCGTCAGTGACCCGTACGGCGAATGGCCTCGCCAGCGCGAGCCCCGCGGAATCGACCTGCAGGTCGCCACCTGCCACGGCGAGATGCGTGGCCAGCGAGAGCACGTTCACGCGCGCCGAGCCGGTGATGCCCGTCGGCGTCGTCGCAGTGATCGTCACAGTGCCCCGGCGTCCCAGCGCGGTCACGCTCGCAGTCGTGCCGGTGCCCACCACGGTCGCCAGCGTCGGGTCGCTCGACGTCCAGCTCACCAGCAGGTCAGTCACCGCATCGCCGCTCGCATCCACCGCGGTCGCCGTGACCGACTGTGCCGTGGTGGGCGACACGGATAGGTCGCTGGGAGACACGGTCACCGTGCGTGCGTTCTTGCCAGGACCCACGTATTCCAGCGTGATCAGGGGCGGCGTCTCGCCGGGCAGGGCCGCGGCGCGAGCGGTGACGAGCTGCGTCTGCGCGAAGAGCTTCAGTCCGGTGGCATCGAGCAGCTCGATCAGCGCGGTGAACGTCTCCTCGGCGCCGGTGATCTCCACCGGCAGGCTGATCGTGAGGAGGTCCTGGTCGGCGGGAAACTGGATCGTCGTGTCGAGCGCCAGGCGGCCATCGGCGGCGGTGAGGGCGATGTGTACCTGCGTCACGACGATGCCCATCGACGCGAGGGCGCCGTACGCGCGCGCGGCCGTGGGCGAGAAGGTGGGGCTGACACCGAGGTGCGCCGCGGCGCCGCGTCTGGCAGACGGTGCCGTTGGGGCATCCGTGCACGTGACGGCCCCCACGGCGATGGCGACCAGTCCGGCGGCGCGAAGTGTCAGGCGCATGAAGGGAGCACGAGAGGGACGCGCGGGCACGCCGCCACCCAAACTAAGGCCGTCCGGATGCGGTGTAAACCACTTCCGGACGGTCATTTAGAGCGCGTTACGAGAACAACTGTTTGCAGCTGAACGACTTAGAAGGCGGCCACCTCGGCGATGGCCGTCTTGAACGTCTCCACCTGCGGCAGGATCGCGTCCTCGAGCTGCGGGGCATAGCCGACGAACGTGTCCGTGCTCGCCACGCGCTTCACCGGCGCGTCGAGCCACGAGAAGCAGTCGTCGGCGATCCGGGCCGCGATCTCCGCGCCGTAACCCCACGAGATCGAATCCTCGTACCCGACGATCACCCGGTTGGTCTTCTTCACGCTTTCATAGACCCGCTCGCTATCCCAGGGCGACAGCGAGCGCAGGTCGATCACTTCCGTGCTGATGCCGTGCTCCTCCTGCATCTGGTTCGCCGCGGCGAACGCCCGCTGCACGGTGGCGCCGTAGGTCACGATCGTCACGTCCGTCCCCTCGCGCACCGTGCGGGCCTTGCCGAACGGGATCATGAAGTTCGGCCCGGGATACGCCGCCTTGTTGTAGGTCTGCCGGTAGAGATGCTTGTGCTCGAGGAAGATCACCGGATCCTCCGAGCGGATGGCCGTCCGCAGCAGCCCGTTCGCGTCGAGCGCGTTGCTCGGACACACCACCCGCAGCCCCGGGCAATGCGTGAACAGCGATGCGCCCGTCTGCGAGTGGTAGATCGCCCCGCGGATGTAGCCACCGTACGTCACCCGTATCACCACGGGGGCGCTGAACACCCCATTGGACCGCCAGCGCATCGTCGCCAGCTCGTCGCGGATCTGCATGTACGCGGGCCAGATGTAGTCGAAGAACTGGATCTCGACGACCGGCTTGAAGCCACGCAGTGCCAGCCCGATCGCGCGGCCGACGATGTTCGCTTCGGCCAGCGGCGTGTTGAACACGCGCGTGCCGCCGAACTCCTTCTGGAGTCCCCACGTCACCTTGAACACGCCGCCCTTGCCCTTGACCTTGCCGATATGCTCCTCGCGGGAGACGTCGGCCACGTCCTCCCCGAAGACGAGGATCTTCGGGTCGCGCCGCATCTCGTCCTTCATCGCGGCGTTCAGGAGATCCACCATCGTGGTCTCGTTCCCGGAGAACTGCGGATCGTCCTCGGTGTCGAACTGCTCCGAGGTGGGATCCACGTCGGGCGAATAGACGAAGTTGTAGACGGTGTCGGCGCCGGGCTGCGGCTGAGCGAGCGCGTCGTCCGTTGCGGCCAGCACGACGGCATCCACCTCGGCCTGGATCGTCGCGATCTCCGCGTCGGTCGCGTGGCCCTGCGCCACCAGCCACTTCGGGAACTGCGTGATCGGATCGCGGGCCGCGTCGGCGTCGCGCTCGGCGGCGGGTCGGTACATCACCTCATCATCCGACAGGGAGTGCGAGTAGGGGCGAATGACCTTCGCGTGCACGAGCGCCGGACCCTTCCGCTCACGCGCGTACTCGACCGCCTTCCGCATCACCTCGTGGCTCGCCACGAGATCGCAGCCGTCCACCTGCTGGATGTACAGGTCGGGGAAAGACGCCACGAGCCTGGAGATCGAGCCGCCGGCCGTCCCGACTTCCACCGGAACGGAGATGGCGTAGCCGTTGTCCTCCACGAGATAGACGACGGGCAGCTTGAGGTTCGACGCGGTGTTGAGCGACTCCCAGAACTCGCCCTCGCTCGTGGTGCCGTCGCCGGTGGTGACGAGCACCACCTCGTCGCCGTGAAAGCCCTCCGTGATCTCGAGCAGCTTGGCCCGCAGCGACGCCTCGGCGCTTCCGGCTGCCTGGAGAAATTGGGTGCCCGTCGGCGACGACGTCGACACGATGTTGAGCGCCTTGTGCCCCCAGTGGCTCGGCATCTGCCGGCCGCCCGAGCTCGGATCCGCCGCCGCGCCGACCGCCTCATAGAGCATCTCGTTCGGCGTCATGCCGAGCTGGAGGCACAGCGCGCGGTCGCGGTAGTAGAGATAGAACCAGTCGTACGCCGGCTTGACCACCAGTCCCGCCGCCGTGAGCACGGCCTCGTGTCCCGCACCCGAGATCTGGAAGAAGATCTTGTTCTGGCGCTTGAGCTGGATCTCCTTGTCGTCCAGCCGGCGCGACAGGAGCATCGTGCGATAGGCGCCCACCAGCTGTTCGCGCGAGAGGCCGGCAGAAGAGGAGCTCTTGCGCTCGGCGCGGGTCTGAGTGGCCATTCGGAAACCGTCTCGGGTACGAAGTGAAGATGATGCAACGTCGAAAGATAACTCTGCCCACCGCGGGGGCCAGCAGCGGCGCGCGCTGCGGGTCTGGCATTCCCTGTGCGCTTGAGCCTGCGCTCTCAACTATCCGCGAGGTTCCATGCCCCCCGCCCAATCGAGCTGTCCCTTCTGCGACCTGATTCACGGTGCGGGAGAGGTGTCGATGTGCTACGAGGACTCCGATGTCGTGGCCTTCCTCGACATCCAGCCGGTGAATGCCGGCCATCTGCTCGTCGTGCCGCGCGAGCATTTCGAGTCGCTCGAGGACATCCCGCCCACACTCGCCATGCATCTGTTCGAGGTGGCGGTGCAGTTGGCTCCGGTGGTGAAGCAGGTGGCTCATGCCGCTGGGCTCAACATCGTCGTGAACAGCGGCGCCGCTGCGGGGCAGGACGTGTTCCACTACCACGTGCATGTGATACCGCGCACAGCGGGCGACGGATTCGATATCCCGCTGCCGTTCGGGGGCTCACAGATGCCCGACCGCACCGTGCTCGACGCGAACGCGGCGCGCATCATCTCCGCGCTCCGCGATCCGGTCGCCACGCGCAAGCGCGCCGAGCGCCGGAGCGCCGTTACCGATCGCCGGTCATCGTCGTCGCATAAATGAAGGGCGCGAGGCCGAGGTTGCCTCTTGCGTCGGTGGCATCCCCGCTGCACTAATACCGCGGCGGGAGGCCATCCCGCCGCCCCGACGCACCCGGAGGCCAATGCCGGCAGCCACCCTTCAAGGGATGATGCAGCGCACCATGCGAGCGCGACACACGCGCCGCATGTCCTGGCCTCACCGGTGCCACGCCGACCACATTGTACGACACCCCGCGACAGGGAGCCCCTCCCTGCGCGGGGTGTCGTCTTTTCCAGCGAGGTGAGATTGCCCGCTCGACACGGTCATCGCGTCACGCTCCCGCGCGCCCGCCGCGGACTCCTGCGCCGCGTGCGGCGCCTCCTCCCCGCAGAACAGAAGCGGGCGATCAAGCTGGCCGCGCTGCGCGACTGCGGCCGCCGCTGCGTATACTGCGCCGCGCCGCTGGACTACTCGCGCGCCACGCTCGATCACGTTCATCCGCTCGCCAAGGGCGGTGCCCATGCGCCGGGCAACGTGGTCGTCGCGTGCCCCTCCTGCAATCGCCTCAAGACCGATATGCTGCCCGCCGAATTCTTCCTGCGGTATCCGTGGGCGGGGACCAATTTCATACACTACGCCCGGGCGGTCCACCGAGCGCTGAAGCGTCAGGCACGCCGCGCAGTCAGCCTCGCGTTCGCGCAGGTCCGCGCCGCCTGACGGTGGCCGCTACGTTTCTCCAAGGGCCATGAAGCAGCTCATCTCCTCCGGTACGCCCTGGGAGCCGATCGTCGGCTACTCCCGCGCCGTACGCGTTGGAAACGTCGTGCACGTCTCAGGCACCACGTCCACCGACGGCTCAGGCCGCGTGGTGTGCGTCGGCGACGCGCGAGGACAGACGCGTCAGACCCTCGAGAACATCAAAGCCGCGCTCACGAAAGCGGGAGCGCGGCTCGAGGACGTGGTGCGGACGCGGATCTACGTGACCGACATCAGCCGGTGGGAAGCGATCGGGCGGACGCACGGCGAGTATTTCGGCGCCATCCGCCCTGCGACCTCGATGGTGGAAGTCCGCAACCTCATCGATCCCAGCATGCTCGTGGAGATCGAGGCGGAAGCGATCATCCCCGATTCGGCCGACTCGTCGCCGGGTTGATCGGGAAGGGCGCGTTCCGGATCACCGAGCCGGGCGAGCGCCAGCCGCCCGGCGGCTCACGCTGCGTGGACGGCAGCGGCGCGCGCGTCCGCGTCGGCGACGGGACCGGCTCCGGCGCGGGCTCTTCGGCGCGAACCTCCGCCGGCGTCGGCTCGGGTGCACGGGGAGAGGGCTGCGCAGCCGCCGGCGTCTCGCGCCGTGGGCTCTTCGCTGCCGCGGTACGGCCGCGAATCGCGCTCGGCGCCTTCGATACGGTCGACGACTTCGGTGCTGCCATCGCGCCATTGGTTCGCTCTGCGGCGGACACCACCTCCAGCCGGCTGGTGGACGAACCGGCGAGTGTCACATCGCTGCCGCCAACCTTGGCCAGATCCTGCTTCAGGTCATCAGACAGGGCGGGCTGCCCCGACGAACGAGAGCATGCCGCCAGTGCCGCGAGGGATGCAGCGGCGATCGTCAGTCGAAGAGAGTGTCTCATGCCCAACCATACCCCGAAGCGGCACTCGGGTGCCTTCGATCGCAGCCGACCCAACCGTAAGCAGCCGACTCAGCGGTTCGAGCGCCACACACTGGCGCCGCCCCGTCCCGCCGCGATTGAATCCATCGTCCGCCTCGACGCAACCGACGTCGAGTACTCTTCCGTGAGGTCGCGGCCGGCGTCCTCCGTGCCGTCACGATGCTTGATCAGCAGCCACTGCGGACGGCCGGGCCGCTGCATGCGCACGAGTACCCACCCGCCCTTCAGGCGTTTGCCGTGCAGCACGATCTTGAGGTCGCCCTTCTCGTAGCCGCGCCGCAGCGACTCCACGCCACCGCCGTCCTCCGCCTCGTACGTGCCGCGATCCCAGAGCATCACGGTGCCGCCCCCGTACTCGCCCTGGGGAATCGTGCCCTCGAAGCTGTTGTACGAAATGGGGTGGTCCTCCACCTCCATCGCGAGGCGGCGCACGGACGGATCGAGGCTCGGGCCCTTAGGCACCGCCCACGACTTCATTACCCCGTCGAGCTCCAACCGGAAATCGTAGTGCAGATGGCTGGCGTCGTGCTTCTGTACCACGAAGTGCAGCGTCTTGCCCTTCGCGCGCGGCACCGTGCCCGCCGGCTCCCGCGTGCGCGAGAAGTCACGCTTCCGATTGTACTCGGCGAGGGTCGGCGCGCGCGTGGCCGATCGCGTTTCCGCGCTCTTCGCGGCGCTCTTCGCGGCGCTCTTCCTTGCGGTGACTTTCTTCGCCGCCGTCTTTTGACCGACGGCACGCTTGACCGACGTTTTCTTCCGGGTCGCCGGCCGCTTCACGGCGCGCTTTGACGTTTTTCTGGTCGCCATGACGACGCCAAATTGCGAGGAGCGTGCCCGTGATCGACAGACCGTCCGACCAGCCGAGGCTCAGTAATCCACAGGACGCAGATAGCTCTCCCCGATCGCCGAGCTGCTGATCATCGCGGACGTGGGCAGCTTCCGCTTCCAGTGCGTGCTCGCCACTCGCTTCGTGACGAGCGCCACTTCGGCCGCGTCGAAGCCGCGCGCCACGAGCTCTTTCCCGTCGTAGCCGTTCAACAACCAGTTCAGCAGGTCGTCGGCCTTTTCGTAGCTGATGCCGAAATCGCCCTCGTCCGTCTGACCCACGACGAGATCCGCTGACGGCGGCTTCCCAACGATCACGTCGGGGACGCCGAGGTGGCGTGCCAGCGCCCACACCTGCGTCTTGAACAGGTCGCCGAGCGGATTGATGGGCGGGGAGTCGTCGGCGTGCCAGGTGAAGTAGCCGAAGAGGCGCTCGGTCTTGTTGCCCGTGCCCAGCGGGATGGCGTGATGCTTGGCCGAGAGATCGAACAGCGTGATCATCCGCATGCGCGCCATCACGTTCCCGCGCCGCGCCGCGTCCGCGTCCGGCTCGTTGGCGAGGTACGCGTCCACGGGCGCGCTGATGTCGAGCGTGTGCCCGCAGATGCCGAGCGCGTTGATCACGAGCTGTGCGTGCGCGAGACTCTCGGGGCTCGACGTCCGATAGGGCATGCGCGCACCGATCACCTTCCGGGGACCGAGCGCCTTTGCCGCCAGATAGGCGGTGACCGCCGAGTCCACGCCGCCGGAGACGCCGACCACCGCCGTATCGAATCCGCGTCGCGCCATCTCGTCGCGCAGGAAGCGCACGAGCCACTCCTCCACCAGCACCGGATCGATCACGAGGGGGGGTGGGCCGATGCGTGGGTCCGCCCGCACCACGGGCACGGCGGCAGCGGCGCGCCGAGCGTCCGTCGTTCGCTTCGCATTGCCCGGGCCCTTGGCCGAAACCTTCTCCCCAGCGCCGGCCGTGCCGGCGATCGCCTCCATGCCGTCGAACTCGAGCAGGTGCGGCGCATTCGCTTCCACCTTCGCCAGCGCGTCGCGGAGGTGGGGCGCCATCGTTTCCAGATCGGAAATGAGCGGCATGTCGGCGCGAGCCCGCGTCACGTCGGCCAGGTCGATCGTCGCCACGACGAGCGCCTCCTCCCATAGCGGGCCGCGCACCCGCACGTCGCCCTTTGGGCCCGTCAGCATGGCCGCGCCGGGGAACTGCTTGCCCCCCTCGCTCCCGACGAGATGCACGAGCGCGACGTACAGGCCATGCTCGTCCGCCATGTCGCGCGCCAGCCGCTCCCAGCGCGACACGCTCGCCGGGCCTGGCACCCCGTCCGACTTCGGCCACGCGCCCCGCGCCGGCGGTGCCGTGGGCACGAGGATGAGCTGCGCGTTGTCGAGCGCGACGATGGAGCCCGTCATCGAGTGCCACACGTCCTCGCACACGAGGATCGCAGCCCGGCCCCACGGCGTGTCGAACGCACGGATCTCGAGCCCGGCTTCGACGAAGCGCGCCTCGTCGAACAGGCTGTAGGTGGGCAGGAACACCTTGCGATGCACGTGCCGCACGAGTGGCACGCTCTCGCCCAGCGACACGTAGAGCGCGCTGTTGTACAGCTTGTTGCGCCACACCTCGTAGAAGCCCACGCAGACGTCCACGGGCGGACCGGCGTAACCGCGGTGCAGATCGGCCGCGAGCTGCCCGGCCGACACGGCGTGCTCCCGCACGCCACCCTCGAGGAAGTACCCGCTGAGCGCGGTCTCCGGAAAGCAGACCAGTTGCGGCCGCGGCTCGAGGGCCGCCGCCTGAGCCAGCAGGGCGCCGATGCGCGCGAGATTGTCCGCGTAGGCGCCCTTGCGCGGCTGGAACTGGGCGAGGGCGAGTGTGAGGGTTCCCATTTGCCTTTAAGGATCACCTGCGTCTGATAACTACGAAAGGGTCGACTGTGACCCGCGCCGCAACCCCGTCCCGCCAGTCGGTGTACGCTCCCGATATGATCTCACGTCTCCTGCTTGCCGTGGCCGCGCTCGTCGCCGCCGCGCCCCTGCGTGCCCAGACCACGACACCTCGAAACACCGGCGAAGTCTGGCAGATCGTTCCGCAGCCACAGACGTCGCTCGTGTTCGCCCGCGACGGATCGCTGATCGGCGAGATCGGCCGTGAATCGCGCACGAGCGTGTCCATCCGCACGCTGCCCAGGTACGTGGGTCAGGCGTTCGTCGCGGTGGAAGACCAGCGGTTCTACCAGCATGACGGCGTGGATCTCATCGGCGTGGCCGGCGCGATCAAGGGCAAGCTGCTCGAGAAGATCACCGGCGATCATCGCGGCGGCGCGAGCACCATCACGCAGCAGCTGGTGGGGAACATGCACCCCGACCAGATCGATCGGCGCGACATGAGCATGGGGCGCAAGCTGCGGGAGCAGCAGGCGGCCCGAGAGATGGAGCGGCACTACTCGAAGGAGCAGATCCTCGAGGCGTACATCAATCAGATCAACTTCGGTCACGGGTGGTACGGCGTGGAGTCGGCGTCGCGCCACTACTTCGGCAAGAGTGCGTCGAAGCTGTCGCTCGCCGAGGCGGCCACCCTCGCGGCGCTCCCCAAGTCGCCCGTGGCATACGATCCCTCGCGCTTCTCGGCCAAGGCGAAGGATCGTCGCGATCTGATCCTCAGCCTGATGTCGCAGCAGGGCTTCATCTCGGCGACGGACGAAGCGCGCGCGATCGAAGAGCCTGTGGTCACCGCGCCGAACGGAGGCATGGCGGTAGCCGCGAACTACTTCGTGGACGCGGTGCGCCAGGCGGCCGAGCGCGCCGGCGTGAACCTGTCCGCCGGCGGATACCAGATTCACACGACGGCCGACGTGGCGCTTCAGCGCGCGGCCGTGCAGGCACTCGTGGAAGGAACGCTCAGCCTCGAGCAGCGGCCCGACTACAAGCATCCCACATTGGCGGCGGCCAAGGACAAGCGCGACGCGCTCGAGGGCGCCGTCGTGGCGATCGAGCCGAGCACCGGCGACGTCCGCGCCCTCGTTGGCGGCCGGGACTACCAGCTCGCGCCCTTCAACCGTGCGGTGAGCGCGCTGCGGCAGCCCGGGTCGTCGTTCAAGCCGTTCGTGTATGCCAAGGCGCTCGAGGACAGCATGAGCGCGGCCACCATCGTTCCTGACACCGCGCTCTCCATCGTGATCGACAGCGCGCGGGGCGAGTTCTACAGCCCGGAGAATTCCGACGGGAAATTCCTCGGCCCGATCACGATGCGGCAGGCGCTCACGCTCTCGCGCAACCCCGTGGCCGTACAGCTCGCGCTCCGCGTGGGATTGGACTCGATGGCGGCCATGGGCCGTCGCGCCGGCATCCCCACGCCGATCATGCCGGTGCCCGCGAGCGCGTTGGGGGCGTCGGCTGTGCGGCCGCTCGATTACGTGGCCGCCTACACCATCTGGGCGAACCTCGGCAGCACCGTGGAGCCGCGCATGATCACGAGGATCGACGACGCGACCGGTCACACCGTGCTACAGCGCGGTCCGTCGGTGCCGCAGTCGGTGATGGATCCTCGCGTTGCGTTCATCGTGCGGGACATGATGCGCGATGCCGCCGAGCGCGGCACCGGAGGGCCGGCGCGGCGCGCGGTGCCCGCCGGCATCCCGGTCGCCGGCAAGACCGGCACGACCAACGACAACGTCGACGTCTGGTTCATGGGGATGACGCCGGATCTCGTCGCCGGCGTCTGGCTGGGCTTCGACAAGCCGAAGACGATCGCGCCTGGCGTGGCCGGCGGTTCGCTCGCCGCACCGATCTGGGGCGCCATGATGGCGCGGTATTACGCGGGACGACCGGCACCCGCGGCCTGGGTCCCGCCGGTGGGCATGCTCACCGCGGAGCTCGATCGCACGACCGGGCTGCTCGCCGATGCCATGACCCCGGCGGCGCAGCGGTACACGGAGTTCTTCGTGCCGGGCAC
>JBJMNM010000235.1:0-3914 GCA_045804305.1 Gemmatimonadaceae bacterium
CTTCACGACGCCGTCGATCAGCGAGTAGATCGTGTAGTCCGTGCCGAGGCCCACGTTCTTGCCCGGGTGCCACTTCGTGCCGCACTGCCGCACGATGATGTTGCCCGCGACGACGCGCTCGCCGCCGAACTTCTTGATCCCGCGATACTTCGGGTTGCTGTCGCGGCCGTTGCGCGACGAGCCGACGCCTTTCTTGTGAGCCATGTATCCCCGCGTCAGCCGAGTGTGATTTTGTTGATCTTCACTTCCGTGAAGCCCTGCCGGTGTCCCTGCTTCTTCGCGTAGTTCTTCCGGCGCTTCATCTTGAAGACGACGATCTTGTCGCCGAGACCGTGCTTGACGATCTCGCCGGTGACCTTGGCGCCGGAGAGGGTCGGGACGCCGGTCATGACGTTCTTCCCATCGTTGCCGAAGAGGACGTCGTTGAACTCGATCTTCCCGCCCGCCTCACCCACGAGCGTGGGGAAGCGATATTTCTTGCCCGATTCGACACGGAACTGCTTGCCGCCGGTGCGGATGATTGCGTAAGACATGAATATGGCTCGTGAGCGTGTGGCGTAGAGCCTAAGAAGTTAAACGGCGCGGGGTTAGCTGTCAACGGACGACTGTGGGCCGAGCCCTGGCTGCGCGCGGCCATGTGACGCGGAGGGCGCGATCGCGGTTAGGCGATGTGAGCTCCAACAGCCCATTCTTCGGCTGCTCAGGCAAGCTCGAGCGGTATCACCATCATCAACCAACCGTTCAGATCAACCGGTGACGCCTCCCCATCCCCTTCGCCTCGTCTCCGTCGACGCCGCCGCCACCCCGGCGTCGCCGGCCGAGGTGGCGGCGCTGGCAAGGCGACGCCTGGTCAGCGAGGCGCGGTCGGGTGACGTGCGCGCCTTCGCCAGCCTGGTGGACACGTACTACGCCCGCTGCCTGCGGTTCGCGCTGCACATGCTCTCGAATCGTGGCGATGCGGAGGAAGCGGTCCAGGACACCTTCGTGCGCGTGTACCGCGCGCTGTCGAACTATCGCGAAGAGGAAGCGTTCGAGCCGTGGCTGTTTCGCATTCTGGCGAATCGCTGCCGGACCGCCGGCGCCAAGGCACGTCGGCACGCCCAGCTCGTGGAGTATGGCAACGTACCCGACCGGCCAAGCCTCGCGCATCACGATGACGAGATCGCGTGGCGCGAAGAGATCGAGCTGGCGCTCCAGGCGCTGGCCCTGGAACAACGCGAAGCATTTCTGATGCGCCATGTGGAAGGGTTGAGCTATGAGGACATGGCCGTGGTGACGGGTGCGGGGGTCTCCGCGCTCAAGATGCGAGTGAAGCGCGCGTGCGATGCACTACGCCTTCGACTGACCGAGGTGGACGGTGACTGACGAACAGGATGAGATGATCGAGCGCATCTCGGCGGCGCTGCGACCGCTGCCCGAGGTGGATGCCTCGGCGCGGGCCCGCGTGCTCGTCGCGGTGGCGGCCGAGCGGGAGCGCGATCGTGCGACTGCGCGGCGCGTGCGATCGCGCCGACGGTGGTGGGTGCGGGGCGCGGGCCTGGCGGCCGCCTCCGCCCTGTCCGTGGTGTTGCTGCGCGGTTATCTGGCCAGCGAGCGGGCGGCGGCGCCGTCGGCGCCCGGGGTGGCGACGTCGCCGGCGGGCGCTGGGGGCGCAACGGTGCTGGCGACTCATGGAGCAGTCGATGCCGCGGCGCGGCAGCCGGTGCAGTTCGTGTTCCGTGCGCCGCTCGCGACGCGTGTGAGCGTGGTGGGCGATTTCACGGGATGGAATCCGGACAGTGCGGTGATGACGCGCGACGCGGCGAGCGGGCTCTGGAGCGTGACGCTCGCGTTGACGCCGGGTCGCCACGTGTACGCCTTCCTGCTCGACGACTCGGTGTGGGTGCGCGATCCCCGCGCGCCGGCTGCGCCCGACGCCGACTTCGGGCGTCCGGGATCCGTGCTGCTGGTGGGGCGGCCATGAGACACCGAGCGTATCGCGTCGCTTACGTCGCCATCGCTGCGCTGATGTCGAGCGCGCCGCCGTCCGCGCACGCGCAGACGCCGGTATACGCGGCGAGTGCATCGGCTGCTTCGGACACAACATTCGACCGGGCGCTCGTGCGCGACATCGAGCTGGCGGCAGCACGAGGGATTCCCGCCGCCCCGCTCCTCGCCAAAGTGCGCGAGGGACGTCTCAAGCGGGCACCGAATCCACGCATCCGGCTCGCGGTGGCGGCTCTGGCGGCGCGACTCGACACGGCGCGCGCGGCGCTCGGCGCGAACGCCACGGCCGACGAGCTGGTCGCCGGCGCCGATGCGCTGTCAGCGGGGGCGAGCGCCGCGGCTCTCCGCGCCGTTCGTGCGGCCACGCCCGCGCGCGCGATGACCGCCTCGTTGGGCGCGCTCGCGCAACTCGTCGCGAGCGGCGTTCCCACCCAGCGTGCGGTCTCGATGATCGTGGAGCTGCTGCGGCGCAATCCGACGCCGGCGCAGGTGCTCGCATTCGGCAACTCGGTGGAAGCCGACGCGGCGGGTGGCGTGCCGGCGGAGGAGTCGGCAGTTTTCCGCCTCCATGGAATCAGCCCCACAGGACAATCCACCGCGGCCGACGCGGCGCCGGCGCTCAGCCAGCCAGGCGCTCTCTCGAACCAGGCAGCCGGATCAGGTCCACGTTCGACACGCCCGCCGACGCGACGCCCGTAGGTTGCGTCGCGTCTGGCCGGCGGTCGTCGGCGGCCTGCTCATCGCGCTCGCGGTGGGCAGGCCGCTTGGCGCTCAGGGGGGCGTGACCGGTGAGATCGGGCTGTCCGTGCTGCGGTTCCCCGACGACAGCGTCACCGTGCTGGCCCCGTTGGCGCGGGGATGGGTGACACGCGAAACGCCGCGGTGGCTCACGACGGCAGCGATCGCCGGCTTTGCCGCCGCGAACGGCGCCGGCGGGTCGGTGGATCTCGCGACGGAATGGCGTGCCGACATCGCGCGCAGGTGGCGCGGTGACGTGGGGGGCGAGCTGTCGACGGTCGCGGGAACCGGATCGGGGTCCTCGGGCAACGCATTGCTGACGGTTCGCATTCTCCGACCCGTGCTCGCCGGCGGCGTGTGGGTCCGCGCGATGGGCAACGCGTCGCGGCGCGAAGCGGGGGGCATGTGGGGCCGAGGGGTCGAAGCCGCCGCCTGGTGGCAGGCCGATCGAGCGCTCTTCACCGCATCCGTGCGACGCGAATGGAGCTCGGCGCAGCTCTTCCTCGGCCCCGGGCGCCAGAATGTGGTCGGCACGATCCCCGTGCACTTCATTGAAGGCAGCGTCGGCGTTCAGGTCGAGCGGGCGAACACGGCCGTGTCGCTGGCGGCCACGGTGCGAAACGATCCGGGCGCGGATCGGAGTGTCGACGCGGGATTCATCGCCAGCGCCGTGCTTCGACAATCAGAGTCGCGTGCCTTCGTGCTCAGCGCGAGCAGGCAGCTTGCGGACTTCGCGCGGGGAGCGGACGCGATCCAGACGCTGAGCGTCGGGTTCCGATTCAGCGAGGGGCCGTCGGCCGCGCTGCGAGCCACGCGCACCCGCCCGACGATCCAGTTTTCCGGCGACCCGAGCAGTCGCCTGATCCGCGTGCGGGCGCCGGGCGCGCGGCGTGTGGAGGTGATGGGCGACTTCACGGACTGGGAGCCGGTCGAGCTCGCGCCGGACGGTGACGTGTTCAGTCGCGCGGTTACCGTGTCGGCGGGGACGCACCGGGTGGTGGTTCGCATTAACGGGGGAGAATGGCTCCCGGCGGCCAACACACCGGCCGTGGACGACGATCTCGGAGGGAGAGTGGGGCTGGTGGTGGTGCCTTGAAGGACCGGTGAGACGGTGAGACGGTGAGACGGTGAGACGGTGAGACGGTGAGACGGTGAGACGGTGAGACGGTGAGACGGTGACGACAAAGGCA
>JBJMNM010000236.1:0-2624 GCA_045804305.1 Gemmatimonadaceae bacterium
GCGCTGCTCGCGATCGGCGGTGTGGCACTCACCGTGGTGGTGATTCGGGCGTTGGTGATTGCGTTGCGGTCGTGAAGGGCTGGATGCGCGCAAGACGGGCCGGCCCTTCGCGCTCGTGCAACGGCGCACGAGAGGCTAGTTCGTCCGCTTGGCCAGCATCCACGGCGGGCCACCGCCCAGCGCTCCGACCTGGAACCCGACCGCCCGTCCACCCGCCATCTCGAACTGCAGCGGCATCGTCTCCACGTCGAACAGCTTCCCCTTGTCGAGGAAGCCGGTCATGAACTGGTTTGGCGTAGCCGTGGGGATGAGCTGAATCTCCACCGGCTCCTTGGTGTCGAGGATCGCGCGCAGCGTGCCCTTCGCGTTGAGGATCGTGAGGCGCTGCGGCGGCGAGCGGTGGTCGCCCCCATCCTGAAAGGTGACCGAGTAGCTGCCGAGATATGGCGCGATCTGCTCGGCGCTCATCGCCACGCTGGGATACGTGGGCTGCACGAGAATCTCGATCGGCACGACGGTGGTGCCCCAGCGGAAGCGGAGCTCCGTGCCCTCGGGCCATACTCGTGGAAAGTCGAAGGTGAGCACCTCCACCTTCTCCCCGCTCACTGGCGTGACGGGAATGGAGAGGAGCATGTCGTCGAGCCTGGGCGGACGCGTGTGAAAGAGCGTCGCGTTGCGATGGACATGCAGCTTCCATTCACCGGGCTTCGTCACCATCCACAGCGAGTACTTGCCCGCGGGCAGTGGCTGGCCGGCGATCTTCACGTCGCGCGACACCTGGAGCGACGTCGACAGGTTCGCGCCGGGCGTCCAGATCTCTTCGTGCGGGACGACCTTGCCCCACAACGAATCGCGGCCACGAAGCTGCGGGCGGCTGTAGTCCACGGTGACGACCGTGCCATCCACCGTCTGCGACACGGTGGCGCGCTCGCTCGCGCGGATCTGCGCACGCGCACCCGGGAACGCAGCGGCGACCATCGCCAGCGCGACGACGATCGAGCGGGAAGGGAGCGTGTACCTCATGTCGGTGCGCCGTGTTGGGGAGATGATGACGTCAGTCGCCGTACTGGGCGTCGATCGCCTTCCGGATGCCGTTGAGCGACCAGCCTTCGCCGTGGAGCCTGTACGCGAGTCTCGCCTGCCCCTGGCAGATCACGCAATGCTGCGCCATGCCTCCCGCCTCGTAGCAGCTCAGCAGCGAATAGAACCCCTCGAGGTCGGCACAGCCGCACGAGCAGCGAATGCCGTCGACGACCTGCGGAATCCGGCGCACCATCGCGTACACGGGCGCCGCCGACTTGTCGGTGAGCTTGGCGTCGGGGAGCACACGCGCCGCGGTGATGCCGGCCCGCGGCTCCGGGTGCGGCCGCGGCCCCTTCGGCCCGGCGCGGCGAACACGTGCGAACATTCCGCTCGCCGCCGACGGTAACAGCAGGAACGGCAGGACGGCGAGAAAGTGTCGTCTCGTCAACGGCATCTGTCATAATACGCCCACCCGGAAGGAAGGAACAGACCGCGCTGTCATCCCGCGCGAGTGAGCGCAGCGAAGGAGTGTCGGGATCTAGTCACCTTGTCGAGTGGCTCGTCGAGAATAGCAGATCCCGACAGTCGCTACGCTCCTGCCGGATGACAGCGTCAATTAAACTCCCCACATGCTCGATCTGGTCTGCATTGATGTGGACGGCACGCTCGTCGGAAGCTCGGGAGAGGTCGCTTCGACGACCTGGCAGGCCGTGGCGCGCGTACGCGAAGCTGGGGTCCGGCTCGCCATCTGTTCCGGCCGGCCGGCGTTCGGTCTGGCGCGGGGCTACGCTGAGCGGCTCGACGACGAGGGATGGCACGTGTTCCAGAATGGAGCGAGCGTGGTGCATCTCCCCAGCGGCACGACGCGCTCGCGCGGGCTGCCGCCCCGAGCCGTTGCATCCCTCGTCGCGCGTGCGCGCGAGACTGGCCGAGCGCTCGAGCTCTATGGAGATTCTGAATACGCCGTCGAGACCGACAACGCCCGCACGCGCCAGCACGCGCGGCTCCTCGGCGTTCGTTGGTCGCCGCGGGATCTGCTTTCGTTGCACGGCCCCGTGGTGCGCGGGCAGTGGGTGGTGTCGCACGAGGAGGCCGAGGTGGTGATGGCGGAGCCGCACGAGGGGCTCAACCTCTCGCACTCCCTATCCCCGGTAATGGCCGATACGAGCTTCATCAACATCACGCCGGAGGGCGTGGACAAGGCCCTGGCGGTGCGAGCGGTTGCGGCCGAGTATGGAACGCCTCTTGAGAGGGTGATGATGGTGGGGGACGGGGCGAACGACGTGACGGCGATGCAGGCCGTCGGGTTTGCCGTGGCGATGGGGAATGCCGAGCCGGGCGCGAAGGCTGCCGCGGGGTACGAGGTGTCGCACGTCGATTGTGGCGGTCTGGCCGAGGCGCTGGCGCTCGCGCTCACTCTCTAGCTGGGATGGAGGTCTCATGTCGTTACGTCGCGTGTTCGCGGTCGCGCTGCTGCCGTGCGCGGTGCTCGCCGCGTGCGAGTCGCATCCCATCGTCGCGGTGGCCGGTGGCAACGGCGCGACGGTGCGTCTCGTCAACGCCAGCAGCGCGAAGCTCGATCTGCTGGTGAACGGCGTAGC
>JBJMNM010000237.1:0-6935 GCA_045804305.1 Gemmatimonadaceae bacterium
CCGGCGCGGGTTGCGCACGGCATCGAGCGTCGAGAAGTTGGCTCGCGTGTCGATCCCCTCGCCATCGCTCATCGCCCTCGACTGGGGGACGACTGCACTCCGCGCCTTCCTGCTCGGTGACGTCGGCGAGGTGATGGACTCCCGGGCGGAGCCATGGGGTATCATGCACGTCCCGCGCGGCGACTTTGCCGCCGCCTACGCGAGCGTGACGACCGAATGGCGGCGCGACTGGCGCGGACTCTCGGCGATCGCCTCGGGGATGGTCGGCAGCGCCAACGGGTGGGTCGTCGCGCCGTATCATCCCACGCCAGCGGGAGTGGATGAGCTGACGAGGGCCCTGGTGACGGTTCCCGGAGAGAGGTTGCAGGTCATTCCGGGCATCGTAGCGCTGGGGGACCAACCCGACGTGATGCGCGGCGAGGAGACGCAGATAGTCGGCGCGCTCGCTCTCGAGCCTACGCTCGCCCCGCATTCGGTCCTCGTGCTCCCAGGGACGCACTCCAAGTGGGCGCGCGTCAGCGAGGGCCGCGTCACCCACTTCACCACTTACATGACGGGAGAGCTGTTCGCCGTGCTGCGCGACCACTCCATTCTCGGCCGCGTTCCTACCCCGTCCGGCCACGTGCCTTCTCGCGCCGCTCTGGACGACGCGTTCGCGCGCGGCGTACTGGCCGCGCAGCGCTCACCGCAGGGCCTTACCCCACTACTCTTCTCCACGCGCGCGCTCGTCGTGACGGATCGGCTCACCGGCACCGCCAGCCTGGACTACATGTCGGGGCTGCTCATCGGTGATGAGATCCGCTGTGGACTCAGGGATCACGCTACACCCTCGGCGCTCGTCGGCGACGCGGCGCTGTGTGAGCGGTACGTCGCCGCACTCGCGCTCTTCGGGATTCACGATGTCCCGGTCATCCACGGCGCCGCTCCTGCTGGCCTGTGGAGCATTGCGTGTCGAGCCGGCCTCGTGTCCCCCGCGGTCAAGCCGAGCGCCAACAGATGATCGACAGCTACCTCGACCGCCTGCCGCTCGTCGCGATCCTGCGTGGGGTAACGCCGGATGACGTCGTGGCGATCGGCAACGCCCTCATGGAAGAAGGGTTCGCGATCGTCGAGGTGCCGCTCAACTCCCCGCAACCGCTCGAGAGTGTCCAGCGACTGGCGGAAGCGCTCGGCGATCGCATTCTCGTTGGAGCCGGCACGGTCACGAGCGCGGCTCAGGTGGAAGAGGTGAAACGTGCCGGCGGCAGACTGATCGTCTCGCCGCATCTCGATATCGCCGTAGTGCGCTCGGCAAAGGCCGCCGGGCTGGCGTGCATTCCCGGCATTGCTACGCCCAGCGAAGGATTCGCGGCGCTCGCGAATGAAGCGGACGCGCTGAAACTGTTCCCCGCCGAGCTGCTCACACCAACCGTGCTCCGCGCGTTGCGCAGTGTCTTCCCCTCGGAGACGAGATTCTTCCCCGTGGGTGGGATCACGCTCGACACCATGCCATCGTTCGTTGCCGCCGGTGCCGCAGGATTCGGCCTGGGCTCGGCGCTCTATCGGCCCGGCGACGGTGCCGCGCTCGTGAGGGAGAGAGCGCGGGGGCTCGTGCGCGCGTGGCAGGCGGCGAGAAAATCACACAAGCAGAGTCATCGCACATGAAGATCACCAGCCTGACCACGTACCTTGTCCCGCCTCGTTGGTGCTTCCTGAAGATCGAGACGGACGAGGGCATCACCGGCTGGGGTGAGCCGGTGCTCGAGGGGCGCGCGCACACGGTGGCGGCGGCGGTGGGCGAGCTGGCAGACTACATCGTCGGGAAGGATCCCTTTCTCATCGAGGATCACTGGACGGTGATGTACAGAGCCGGCTTCTATCGCGGCGGCGGCATTCACATGAGCGCCCTCGCCGGCATCGATCAAGCCTTGTGGGACATCAAGGGCAAGGCGCTCGACGTCCCGGTGCATCAGCTCCTCGGCGGGCCCCTGCGCGATCGCATTCGCGTCTACTCGTGGATCGGCGGCGACCGCCCCTCCGATACCGCCGCGGCGGCGGCGGCGTGCGGAGCGCGCGGTTTCACCGCAGTGAAGCTGAACGCCACGGAAGAGCTGCAGTTCGTCGACAGCCACGAGAAGGTGGATGCCGCGCTCGCCCGTGTGCAGGCGATCCGTGAAGCAATGGGACCATCGTTCGACATCGCGGTGGACTTTCATGGTCGCGTGCATCGCCCGATGGCCAAGGTGCTCGCGAAGGAGCTGGAACCGTATCGGCTGATGTTCATCGAGGAGCCGGTGCTGTCGGAGCACGCCGAGGCGCTCGCGGAGATTGCCGCGCATTGCACCACGCCGATCGCGCTCGGCGAGCGTCTCTACTCGCGCTGGGACTTCAAGAAGATCCTTGCCGACGGTCACGTCGACATCATCCAGCCCGATCCGTCACACGCGGGCGGGATCACCGAGACGAGGAAGATCGCCGCGATGGCCGAAGCGTACGACGTCGCGCTCGCGCTGCACTGTCCCCTCGGCCCGATCGCGCTTGCGGCCAACCTTCAGCTGGACGCCGTGTGCTATAACGCCTTCATCCAGGAACAGTCACTCGGGATCCACTACAACCAGGGGAACGATCTGCTCGACTACCTGACGGATCCCTCGGTGTTCGCGTACCACGACGGATACGTCGCGATTCCACAGGGCCCGGGGCTCGGGATCGAGGTGAATGAAGCGCGAGTCAGGCAGGCGGCAAACACCGGGCACCGCTGGCGCAATCCCATCTGGCGGCATGCCGATGGGAGTTTCGCGGAGTGGTGATCGAAACCCAACCCCTTCGCCGTCAGGCGCAGCGGTGACCGGACATCAAGGTACGATGGCCACCTTATCCGTCTTGCCACCGTACCGCTGGAACCAGCTCCGCATGTAGAGCTGCGTCCGCAGGAAGTTGGATGGCTTGGACGAGGTGCCATGCCACTCGTCGTTGAAGCGGATCATCGCGGTGGGAACCTTTCGCAGCTTGAGCGCGCGATAGAACTGCTCCGTCTGCTCCATGGGCGTACGGAGATCGTTCACGCCGGTCATGAGCATCGTCGGCGTGGTCACGTTGCCCACGTACATGAGCGGTGAGCGACGGAGATGCTCCGCCGGATCTTCCCACGGGAGCTTCTCGAAGTTGTAGTACCACCCCGCCCCGTCCGTCGTGCCGACGAAGCTCACCCAGTTGATGACCGGGCAGTTCGACGAGGCCGCCGCGAACCGATTCGTGTGCCCGACGATCCACGCCGTGAGCACGCCGCCGCCGCTGCATCCGTACACGAACATGTTCTTCGTGTCCACATATCCGCGGCCGATGACCGTGTCCACGCCCGACATCAGGTCATCGAAATCCTTGCCGGGATAGGCGTTCTTGATGGCGTTGCCGAACTGGCTCCCATAGCCCGTGCTCCCGCGCGGATTGAGATAGAGCGACACGAAGCCATTCGCCGCCTGATCCTGCCGCGCAAAGTTGAACCCGAGGTTGTACATGGAGTGCGGGCCGCCGTGTATGTCGAGAATCAGCGGATACTTCCGGCTCGGATCGAAGTCTACCGGCTTCACGATCCATCCCTGGATCCTGAGCCCGTCCTTCGAGGGGAACCAGATCTCCTCAGTCTGCGCGAGGCGCTTCCCCATCAACACGTCGGCGTTCACGTCGGTCAGCCAGTTGATCGCCGAGGGGCTGCGCAGGTTGAAGCCGACCACGTCGTTCGGGTGCGAAGCGGTGCTCATCACGCCGACCGCGCTGCCGTTGGGATTGATCGACGTCACCGACAGCACCTGCTTGCCGGTGGTGATGGGCTTCACCTCGCCGCCGGTCGACGCGAAGTACAGGTTCCGCGCGCCGTCGCTCTCGGCGTCGAAGTAGAGACCGCTGCCGTCCTTCGCCCAGGTGAGGTTCATCGGCGCGCGATCCCAGGTCGGCAGCAGCAGCTTCTGCCCGGTGCCGTCGGCGCTCATCAGGTAGAGCTTCGCGTCGACCCAGGTGTCGCTCGTGGAATCATAGCCCGTGTAGGCGATCCACCGGCCGTCCGGCGAGGGCGTGGGATTGTTGTCGGGACCTTTGCGCGTCGTGAGCTGGGCGATTCGTCCCGAGCCGACGTCCATCCGGTAAATGTCGGACTCGCGCCACTTGTACTCGGCGTCGCTCACGCGAAGTCCGCTGAACACGATCGACTTGCCATCGGGCATCCAGCGCGGCGCACCGTGATTGAATGCGCCAGTCGTGATCTGCCGCGGCGTTCCACCGTTGTCGGCCGAGAGGATGAAGATGTGCGTGTTGCCGTCCTCGATGAAGCCTTGGCGGTCGGCGCGATACGTCAGCTTCTGCACGATGCGCGGCGCCTCGGTCCACTTGGCGCCCTTCGGCGCGGCCGGCATGTCGATCTTCCAGTCGTCGCGCGCGGGCACGAGCATGGTGAAGGCGAGCCACTTGCCGTCGGGCGACCACTCGAGGTTGTTGGGCGTCTCCGTGAGGTGCGTGAGCTGGGTGACCGCTCCCTCGGCATCCATCCACCGCACGTAGATCTGCGCCTTCTCGTTCGTCGGCGCGCCGGCGGTGGGCGGCGTGTTGGTGTAGGCGATGCGCTGGCCGTCGGGCGACCACTTCGGGCTCGCGCCATTCACCAGGAAGCGCGCCCGTGAGCCGTCGGCGTTCATGATCCAGAGGGACGACTCCCACTTGTCGTTCATCTTGTCGATCCACCGGCGGGTGAACACCACCTGCTTGCCGTCGGGGGAGAGCTGCGGATCCTGTACATCCTCCCAGTCGAGATAGTCCTGGAGGGCGAGGCGGTCGGTGCGTCGCTCCGCGGCGGGTGCGGCCTGCGAGCGCACGATGCGAGGCGTGGAAGTGGCAAGCAGAAGTGCGGCGGCGAAGGCCGGCAGCGAACGAGTCAACGAGCGGCGGAACACGGGACCTCCGGGAGTCGGGACGGACGCGGACGACCTCTTACGCTGCATGGGAGCCGGTCGTTGCGCCAGACCGCGCCGGAGCGGCGGCACGGCGGTCCGCTCAAGATGTGGCCTCCGGCGGACGATGCTCACGATCATATGCCTCCCCGCGACGACATCCCTCAGATGGACGACGCCCTCCGCGCCGAGCAGTTCGACGCCCTGGTGCAGGAGCTGCTTCCCATCGTGCGGGAGCTCTGGCCGCACCTGGATGCAGTCGCGGCGCTGCGCGCGACGGCGGAGCTGGCGGAGGCGCGGATGAAGGAGGGCGGCCAACTCACCTGGGGACGGCCAAAGCTGTAGGCGCGCCGCCTTCCTTCATTCCTTCATTGCGCTGCGGTCAACGCAGCCCGAGAACGACGATGCGACTCTGTGACGCGCCACCCGGCCAGACGGGAGATTTCGTCACCGCGATCAACAGGGCGATCGGTACCCGTTTCGCCAAATAGCGCGATCGCACAACTGGGCAGGGCCTCTGGCCCTGCCCAGTACTATTTCCAATTTTTAGAGCATGATGACTCCAGTAGCTAGCGCGTTCGCGAGGGCGCGACAGGTTCTTCTCCTCGCGGCGTTGTGCGCACCGCTGCCTTCGGCGGCGTGCCACGGCGACGGCGGACTCGGGCCAGGCGACGGCGGTCTCGCACTCGCATGGGCGAGCGCGCCCACAACCGCCGGCGGCGATTGGGTGAACGGCACGCCGACCGTGGACGCCGGCCGAGTGTTCGTCCAGGAGGGCAATCGGCTCGTCGGTCTCGATGCGAGCACGGGAGCACGCCTGTGGAGCCGCCAGATTCGGATCGCAACGTCTCCTCCGCCCACAACACTGCGCGCGTCTGGCGGTCGCGTATTCGTGTCGGAGACGGACTCGATCATGGCGGTGGATGGCGCGAGCGGCGCGACCGTGTGGAGCGTGCATCCCGATTCGCAAGCTGTCACCGAGCCCGCCCTCGACGACGCCACCTTCTTCACGGGGCAGCGCGGCATCCCGATCGTGTATGCCTTGTCGCGCACGGATGGCGCCCTGCGCTGGAAGGTCAACGTCGGCGCGGGCTACACATTTCGCGCGCATGTCCGAGGCGTGGCCGTGTCGGGTGACACCGTGTACGCATCGATCGAACGATATCTGGACGTCAACGGTGCCAGCGCAAGCGGCGTGCTGGTGGCGTTGTCGAAGACGGACGGCCACGAGCTCTGGCGCTACGAGACCAGCGGCGCCAAGGACTTCTTCCTCAACGCCCCGGTGCCGACTGGACGGCTCGTCCTCGTCAACGACTACTACACGGGCGACGTGGCGGCAGTGGACGTGACCACGCATCAGGAGGTGTGGCGTACTGCTGCGGGCGGGACGGTGGATGTCGTCGTCGTCGGCCCGCGCGTCTTCACCGCAGGGGCGGACACCAAGGCCCGTGCTCTTGACCTCGTCACGGGCGCCCTCCAGTGGACCGGACCCACGGGAAGCTCCGCCTTCGGCATCGGCGCGTGTGGCGGGAATCTGTACGTGACCGCATTTGCGCTTCGCCGATTCGACGGGACCTCTGGCGCGCTGACCGGGGAGGCGCAATTGGGGAGCATGAACGGCGGGTTCGTGACGCATGTCGCGAGTGACGGCGCCAAGGTCTATGTTGCGGGAACGTCAGGCGTCGCGGCGTACATGTGTTGAGGAGCGAACAGCCCTGAATGCTCTGCACGGAGCGCCTCGACCAATCATGAGGAGCATATGCGACGATTGACGGTGTTCAACAACGTCTCGCTCGACGGGTACTTCACCGACGCGAAGGGCGACATGAGCTGGGCTCACAACAATGATCCGGAATGGAATGCGTTCGCCGCCGAGAATGCCAGCGGCGGAGGGGCGCTCCTGCTCGGCCGGATCACGTACGATCTCATGGCGAGCTTCTGGCCCACGCCGCGAGCGATGCAGGCCATGCCCGAGGTAGCAAAGGGCATGAACCGCATGCCGAAGGTCGTGTTCTC
>JBJMNM010000238.1:0-5834 GCA_045804305.1 Gemmatimonadaceae bacterium
CGTGGCACCGCCCGACCGGGTACCGTCGCCCAACCGAGGCGCGGGGGATGCTTCGGATGCGGGGAGGGAGGACGCCGCCGCGAGCGCCGCGATGAGCCCGAACAGGGCGATCACGCAGACGATTCGAGGGAGGGCACCCGCCTGACGGGCGGGTGAGCGGGCGGCGCGGGGGGACAACCTGGCGAGACTCCGAGGCGGGGAAGGCGCCAGATAGACGAGCTACGGCCCCAAACGGAACGCGAAGCCGCCGAGCGCCGACCCGCTTGCCTGCCCGATCGCGCGCGCGGTAGCTTGGCCGTCCAGCCCCGCCGGAGGAGCTCCATGGGCACCCGCGATCCCCGAGTCGACGCGTACATCGCGAAGTCCGCCGACTTCGCCAAGCCGATCCTCACGCACCTGCGCGAGGTCGTGCACGCCGCCTGTCCGCCGGTGGAGGAGACGATGAAGTGGTCGTCGCCTCACTTCGACTACAAGGGGCAGATGATGTGCATGATGGCCGCCTTCAAGGCGCACGCGATCTTCGGCTTCTGGAAAGGCTCGCTCATCGCCGGCGTCGCCCCGAACCGCAACAACGGCGGCGAGGCGATGGGGAACTACGGCAAGCTCAAGTCGGTGAAGGACCTGCCGAGCAAGAAGGAGCTGACCGCTTTCATCAAGCAGGCGATGAAGCTGAACGACGAAGGGATCACCGTGTCGCGTCCGAAGAAGTCGCCGAAGCCGGAGGCGAAGGTGCCGGCCGAGCTCACGGCGGCGCTGGCGAAGAACAAGAAGGCCGTGGCGACGTGGGAGGCGTTCCCACCGAGCCATCGTCGCGAGTACATCCAGTGGATCGACGAGGCCAAGCGGCCGGAGACGAAAGAAAAGCGCGTCGCGCAGACGGTCGAGTGGGTGGCCGAGGGCAAGGGGCGGAACTGGAAGTACGAGCGCGCGTGACGGTCTCACGGTCCGTTCGGTCCGTTCGGTCCGAGATCATTGCGCCGTTGCGGACGCGGGCGGTTTGCTACCAGGCATCGATGCTTCAAGCGGGAGGGCGCGAGCGTTCGCAGAGCCGACGTCTGGCGTGCTCGGGCCATTAGGCCCGAGCGTTCACGCCCGGTCCCGGCGGCGTCGCGAATGCCCGCGCCCGACCGCCGCGAGATACACGCTGCCCGACGCGAGATGACCGCGGCGAGAAAAGTCAGCCGGTCCCTCGGCTATGTTTCAAATGGTTCGCTTCGTGCGCTCCGCACGTCTTGTCGCGCGGCATTCCGCGAGCGGTCAGCCGCGTAGTTTACCTGAAGAGTCCGGCACTAGTGACGACGTCTGCTTCCACGCGATTCTCGTGGACCATCGCGGAAAGCAATGAGCCCACCGAGCCCATCCTCGGCGAGCTCTTCGGCATAGACCGACTGGCCCAGCACGCCCGCCAGCTCGCACGGCGGCAGCGCACGGCGCCCCCCGAGCTCGCCCGAGGATGGTGGCGGCGTCGGCCTCGGTCGCTCCTCGTGCGACTCGATGCCACGGCCGCCGTGCTGCGGAACATCCACGCCGATCTGGCGCGCGTCACCGCCATGGACATCGCCGTCAGCCCGGCGGGCGACTGGCTGCTCGACAACTACCACGTCGTGCTCGCGCAGATCGCCGAGATCCGCACCACGCTGCCCGCCGACTACTACAACGAGCTGCCCAAGCTCGCGGACGCCAGCCCGTTCGCCGGCTATCCGCGCATCTACGAGATCGCCATCGAGCTCATCGCGCACACCGACGGCCGGCTCGACGAGTCGACGCTCGAGCTGATGGCGCGCGAGTACCAGCGCGTCACGCCGCTCTCGATGGGCGAGCTGTGGGCCATGCCGGCGATGCTGCGCATGGGGTTCCTGGAGAACATCCGGCACATGGCGCAGCGTGCCGCGCGCGACGCCGCCGACACGCTCGCCGCGGACGAATGGGTCTCGCGCCTCCTCGCCGCCGACGACGCCGGCCCGACCGTGCTCGCCCGCGCGCTGTCCGAGTTCGTCGACCGGTCGCCGGCGCTCACGCCCGCGTTCCTCACGCGCTTCCTCCAGCAGATGCGCAGCCGGCGCGCCGACTTCACGCCGCTCCTCTGGGTCGAGCAGTGGATCGCCGAGGACGTGATGAGCGTCGAGCAGGCGGTGCAGCGTTCCACGCAGCGGCTCGCGCTCACGCAGCTCGTGATGGCGAACAGCATCGAGAGCCTGCGCGCGATCGGGAACATCGACTGGCGCGACTTCGTCGAAGGCGCGAGCCTCGCCGACGCGATCCTGCGGCGCGACCCGGCGGGCGTGTACGGCAGCATGACCTTCGGCACGCGCGACCGCTATCGCCACGCCGTGGAGCGGCTCGCCAAGCGCGGCCGGCTCTCCGAGCTCGACGTCGCAACCGCGGCGATCGCCGCGGCCACCACGGCCGCGGTGCGCGCCGGTCCGAGCGCGCTCGACGCGCACGTCGGCTACCACCTCATCGACGCGGGACAAGGCGCGCTCGAGTCGTCGCTCCGCGCCAGCCCGTCGCTCGCCGAGCGCCTGCGCCGCATGGCGCACGCCGCGCCGAGCACCACCTATGTCGGCACGATCGCGCTGCTCTCGGCTGGTGCGCTGGCGCTGCTGCTCCGGCCGCTCGAGGGGTTCGCTGGCGCGGGCGTGGTGCTGGCCCTCTCCCTGGCGCTGGCGTCGGCCGCCGACATCGCCGTCACGATCGTCAACCAGCTCGTCACCTTCCTCTTCCCGCCGAGTCGCCTGCCGCGGCTCGACTTCACGGAGAAGGTGACGACGGCGAGTCGCACCGCGGTCGTGGTGCCCATCCTGCTCGGCAGCGTGGAGGCGGTGGAGGAGGCGCTCCAGCATCTCGAGGCGCAGTACCTCGCCAACGACGATCCCGAGATCCGTTTCGCCCTGCTCGGCGATTTTCTCGATGCCGACCAGCAGCACCTGCCGGGCGACGACGCGATCGTCGAGGCCGCGGTCCGCGGCGTCCGCGCGCTGAATGCGGCGCATCGCGAACGCGGCGCCGCCTCGCCGTTCTACGTCTTCATGCGCCCGCGGCGGCTGAACCCGGCCGACGGCATCTGGATGGGATGGGAGCGCAAGCGCGGCAAGCTCGCCGACTTCAACGCGTGGGTGCTGGGCGGCGGCGGCGACGCGTTCGACATCACCGAGGGCGACATCGCCTGGCTGCACTCGGTGCGCTACGTCATCACGCTCGACTCCGACACGGTGCTGCCGCGCGACGCGGCCGTGACGCTGATCGGGACGATGGCGCACCCGCTCAACCGCCCCGAGTTCGACCAGCAGGTCGGCCGGGTCACGCGCGGCTACGGCATCATGCAGCCGCGGGTGAGCGTGTCGCTCGCCAGCGCGAACAGCTCGCGCTACGCGGCGATCTTCGCCGGCCATCCGGGCGTCGATCCGTACACCACCGCGGTGTCCGACGTCTATCAGGATCTGTTCGCCGAGGGGACGTACACCGGCAAGGGGATCTACGACGTGGCGGCGTTCGAGGCCGCCACGGCCGGCCGCTTCCCCGAGAACTCGCTGCTCAGCCACGATCTGATCGAAGGCTCGTTCGCCCGCGCGGCGCTGGTGACGGACGTCGAGGTGTTCGACGACTACCCGACGCGCTATCTGACCGCCACGCGCCGGCTGCACCGCTGGATCCGCGGCGACTGGCAGCTGCTCCCGTGGCTGGTGTCGGAGATTCCCGGCCCGCGCGGACATGGCGTGAATCCACTCGCGCCGGTGTCGCGGTGGAAGATGCTCGACAACATGCGCCGCAGCCTGACGCCCATCCTCACGCTCGCGTGGCTGGCGGCGGGGTGGACGATCCTGCCGCACGCGGGGCTCGCCTGGACGCTCACCACGCTCGCGGCGATGGCGTTCCCCTGGTTCGCCCCGCTCGTGGTGGCGGCGCTGCGCGTGCCGCGGCGGCAATCATGGCGGCCGTACTACGCGTCGCTCGCGCACGACGCCTCGAGCAGCGTCCAGCAGTTCGCCGTCGCGCTGGCGATGCTGCCGCACCAGACGCTGCTCTCGATCGACGCGATCATGCGCACGCTCTACCGCATCATGGTGTCGCATCGCCGCCTGCTCGAGTGGCAGACGGCGTCGCAGGTCGAGCGCGCCAGCGTGGCTGGGCGTGCTCCGGCCTGGCAGCGCATGTGGCCGGCGGTCGGTCTCGCCTTCGCGCTGCTGCTCCTGATGTGGCGGCACACGCTCGAGCACGGCATCGCGCCGGTCGGCTGGCTGCTGCTCGGCATCCTCACCGTGTCCTGGATGCTCGCGCCGGAGATCGCGTATTTCCTCAGTGCTCCGCGCCAGCGGACCGAGATCGAGCTCACGCCGGCGGAGCGCGCCAACGCGCTCCGCTACGCACGCAGCCACTGGCGCTACTTCGACGAGCTCGCGACCGCCGAGACGCACTGGCTGATCCCCGACAACTTCCAGGAGACGCCGTCGCCGATCGTGGCCGCGCGCACGTCGCCCACCAACATCGGCCTGCAGCTGCTCGCGACGATGTCGGCGCGCGATCTCGGGTTCATCGACGCGCACGACATGATCGAGCGGCTCGAGCGGGTGCTCGACACGATGGACCGCCTGCCGAAGGTGCGCGGCCATCTGCTCAACTGGTACGAGCTCCACGCGCTGCGCGTGCTCGATCCGGCATACGTATCCGCGGTGGACTCGGGCAACCTGGCGGGACATCTCATGGCCGTCTCCGTGGCCAGCGCCGAGGAGCAGGGCGTCGACGAGGCCGATCTGCTCCGCCTGCGCGCGATCGCCGAACGGTCGCGCGCGATGGCGATGGCGATGGACTTCACGCTGTTCTACGATCCGCGCCGTCGCCTGATGTCCATCGGCTACGACGCGCGCACCGGGCGGCTCGACGAGCCGGCGTACGACCTGCTCGCGTCGGAGTCGCGGCTCGCCAGCTTCGTCGGCGTCGCGAAGGGCGACCTCCCCGTGGAGCACTGGTTCCACCTCGGGCGCACGCTGACCGTGTCGGCCGGCGCGACGGCGCTGGTGAGCTGGAGCGGCAGCATGTTCGAGTACCTGATGCCGGTGCTCGTCATGGCGTCGCGCCCCTTCTCGCTGCTCGACCAGACCCATCGGGCGGCCGTGCGCCGGCAGATCGCCTACGCCACGGCCCGCGCGGTGCCGTGGGGCATCTCCGAGTCGGCGTACAACGTCCGCGACCGGCACGACACCTATCAGTATCGCGGCTTCGGCGTCCCCGACCTCGGGCTCAAGCGCGGGCTCTCCGCCGACGTCGTCGTGGCGCCGTATGCGTCGGCGCTCGCGCTGGCCGTCGACCCGCACGAGGCGATGGAGAACCTCGGCACGCTCGAGACGCTCGGCGCGATGGGGACGTATGGGTTCTACGACGCGCTCGATTACACGCGCCCCGAGCCGGACGCGCCATTCGCGATCGTGCGCGCCTTCATGGCGCACCACGTGGGCATGAGCCTCGTCGCGCTCGACAACGCGCTCCACCTCGAGGACGGCGAAGGCATCTGGCAGCGACGGTTCATGCGGGACCCCGCCGCGCGCGCGTCGTCGCTGCTGCTCGACGAGCGCGTACCGCGGCGCTACACGATCCTCCCCGCGCAGACGGACGAGCCCACCGAGGCGATCGTGCGGCCGACCCGCGACGGGGTGGTGGTGCGCGAGTTCGACGATCCCAATACCACGGAGCCACACGTCGGGCTGCTGGGCGGACAGCCGTACTGCTCGCTGCTCACCAACGCCGGCGGCGGCTACTCGCGCGCCGACGGCATGGACGTCTACCGGTGGCGCGCCGACGCCACGAAGGACGAGACGGGACACTGGATCTACCTGCGC
>JBJMNM010000239.1:0-7536 GCA_045804305.1 Gemmatimonadaceae bacterium
CGGCGCGGGCGGTGGAGGGAACCGCGCTGAGGGCGGCGAGCGCAGCGGCGGCGGCAGACGTCGACTTGACGAACTCTCGGCGGGATGAACCCACGCAGTACCCTCACACTCGTGAACCGACGACGCGCATCCGGACGGGACCGCATCAGTAAGGAGCAACTTGCGCGAATATAGGAACGTGCGAAATCACACGCAATAGTGAATCGCGCGTCTCATGTGATGGCATGTCAGCGCGATGCCATCGTCGGATCGTCGCCGCGCACACTTCCATCCCGCCGTATGACCCGCGAGGTTTCTGAGCGCGCGCGTGAAGCGCGGCATCCAGTTCCACTCCGAAATTCGAGCGAGGCGCCTGTGAGAGCGCTGGTGAAAGCAACGGCCGGTCCCGGCTTCGTCCTGCGTGACGTGCCGCGCCCGGAGATCCGGGACGACGAAGTGCTGATCAAGGTGCGGCGCGCCGGCGTGTGCGGCACGGACGTGCACATCTACGAGTGGGACGCGTGGGCGCAGGGACGGTGCCGTCCGCCGTTCACCGTGGGGCACGAGTTCGCGGGCGACGTGGTGCAGGTCGGTCGTCTCGTGACCGATGTGAAGGAAGGCGACCGCGTCACCGCCGAGGGCCACATCGTGGACGGGCGATGCCCACTGTGTCGCACCGGCAACGCGCACGTGTGCCCCAACACGAAGATCATCGGCGTCGACCGCGACGGGTGCTTCGCCGACTACATCGCGATGCCCGCCACGAACGTCTGGCACCTGGATGACGCCGTGTCGTACGAGATCGGCGGCATCCACGATCCCATGGGGAACGCGTTCCACACCGCGCTCGTGGGAACGGAGATGTCCGGCAAGACGGTGCTCATCACCGGATGCGGACCGATCGGCATCTTCGCGGTGGGCATCTGCCGCGCGGCCGGTGCGTCGCGCATCATCGCGAGCGACGTGAACCAGACGCGCCTCGGCCTCGCGCGGACGATGGGCGCGCACGACGCCGTCACGCCGCAGGAGGCGGAGCGGGCGGTGAAGTCGGCGACGAATGGGCTGGGAGTGGACGTGGTGCTGGAGATGTCGGGCGTGCCGAGCGCCATCCATCAGGCATTCGCGCTGGTGCGTGTCGGCGGACGGGTGCAGATGCTCGGCATTCCCGCCAAGCCGATGGAGGTGGACTTCGCCACGGAGATCATCTTCAAGGGGATCACCGTGTATGGCGTGGTGGGCCGCCGGATGTACGACACCTGGATCCAGATGACGCAGTTCCTGCGCTCCGGACAGTTCGACCCGACACCGGTGATCACCCACCGCTTCCCGCTCGAGCAGTTCGACGCGGCGATCGCGGCGATCAAGGCGGGATCGGCGGGGAAGGTCGTATTTGAGATAGCGTAACGCGGTGTGGCGGCAAGGCGGTGTGGCAGAGACGGCGAGGCCGTTCTCACGCAGTAGCCGCTCAGGGCGCTACCGCCACCGCCATCATCCATTCAGGACTCACGACTCATGAATGCAAACTTCACCGCCGGCCTCGAGGCAAAGCTCCAGCAGCTGCGCGACGACCGGGTGTACAAGCGGCTGAACTACCTCGACTCGCCACAGGGCGCCCGCGTGCAGATGGAGGGGCGCGGCGAGGTGATCATCCTCTCGTCGAACAACTATCTCGGTCTCTCGAACGAGCCTGTCGTGGTGGAGGCAGGCGTGGAAGGGCTCGAGCGCTTCGGCGCCGGCACGGGCAGCGTACGCTTCATCTGCGGCACGTTTACGGTGCATCGCGAGCTCGAGGAGGCGCTGGCGCGGTTCGTCGGCACGGAGGCGTCCATGTCCTACGTGTCCGCGTGGAACGCGAACGAGGGTCTCACGGCGACGGTGGTGGAGGAGGGAGACTTCGTGCTGTCGGACGCGTTGAATCATGCCTCGATCATCGACTCGATGCGGCTGGCGAAAGCGATCACGAAGTGCCAGACGGCAGTCTACAAGCACGCCGACCTCGACGATCTGCGCGCCAAGCTCGCCGGCGCAAAGAGCGCGACGCGGCGCATGGTGTGGACCGATGGCGTGTTCTCCATGGAGGGCTCGATCGCGCCCCTGCCCGACCTCCTCCAGATCTGTCGCGACCACGATGCGGTGCTCGTCGTGGACGACTCGCACGCCACGGGCGTGCTCGGCACGACCGGCCGCGGAACGGCCGAGCATTTCGGCGTGCTCGGCGAAGTGGACATCATCACCTCCACGCTGGGCAAGGCGCTGGGCGGCGCAGCGGGCGGATTCGTCGCCGGCTCGGCGGCGCTGTGCGACTACCTCACACAGCGTTCACGCCCGCAGCTCTTCTCCAACGCGCTTCCGCCGACCGTGGCAGCCAGCGCGCTCGCCTCGGTGGAGTTCATCGAGGAGCATCCGGAGCGCGTGCAGACGCTACGCGACAATGCGCGCTATTTCCGTGAGCGGATCGTCGAGGCGGGATTCACGCCGCTCCCCGGCGAGACGCCGATCATTCCGATCATCGTCGGCGAGACCGCGGCGGCGATCCGGATGAGCGACATGCTCCTCGATGAAGGGGTGTTCGTGACGGGGTTCGGCTTCCCCGTCGTGCCACAGGGTCAGGCCCGCATCCGCTGCCAGATCTCCGCGGCGCATACGCGTGACGATCTGGACGTCGCGCTGGGCGCATTCATCAAGGTCGGGCAGACGCTCAAGCTCATCTGAGTCAGCCGGCTAGATCCCGACACTCGCTTCGCTCGTGCGGGATGACAGCCGTCAGTTCTCGGCGCCGACCTTCCGCACGGCGATCACCAGCCGCTTCCAGCTGGCCGTCTCCGGCTCGCCGACGCTCTGCACGCGCGCACCGTAGCGGGCGCCGCCGAGCATGCGTGGCGCCATCCATGCGTTGACGTCGGGGGAGAGATGCCCCACCACGTCCCCACCGGGTGCGTGCACCCAGACGCTCGGCTCCTCCACGCCGGGCGGATCGGGAACGAGAATCAGCTGATCGCCCCGCTTCAGCCGTCGCACTACGGCAGCACGCTCGGCGAAAACCGTCCCGTACACGGGAGTCTCGAAATGTGGCGTGTCCGGAAGGATCGAGGACATGGCGGCACCTCCGCCGGCCGCTGTGAGACGTTCACCGCCCTGGGCGGCGGGCGGATGAAGGGTACGATACGCACCCTGCGTTCCACCAGCCAACCCTACGTTCGTGACGCCTCAGCGGCCCTCTTCGTCTCACGCATGAGCGCGGGGCCGGCGGTCCCGGGCACGATCTCTCCTATAGGGGCTCCTGATATGCGACTCCTCCGTATCCTGGCGATGGCCACTGGCGTCGCCGCGCTGCTCGCCCAGCCGAGTGCGGCTCAGGGGGGACGGCAGTTCAAAGACGCGTGGTTCTGGGGAGCCAAGGCGGGCACCCTCGTCTACTCGTCCGCAACGACGAACAGCAGTGCCGCACCGCTGTTCGGTGGCGAATGGCTGATCACTCGCACGAATGGCGGGCTGTACATCAGCTTCGACCAGACCTACCTCACGACGCAGGGCGGATTCGCCGGACGGGATCTCACCGGGCAGGCGGTCACCCAATACGTGGACGTCGGCAACCTCCGCCGCGCGACTGCCGCGATGATGGTATTCCCGATGCAGCAGCCGAACATGCACCCGTATGCGGGCATCGGCTTCTCCTTCTATCAGCTTGGCCACGTCAACTTCGCCGCGGGCAGCCCGAGCCCAGCACAGGCCGACAGCATCCAGGCGCGCAAGACCACGGCTTCGCCGATCCTCATCGTCGGCACCCAGATCCGGCTGCTGCCGGCGTCGGTGTTCATCCAGGGATTCGCCTCGCCGACGCAGAAGTCGTTCTTCCTCTCGAACGAGCAGGAGAGCCGGACCTTTCAATTCGGCTTCGAGTTCGGACTCCGCTACAACGTTGGCAGCTCGATCGACCGCGGTCGCTGACTCGAACGGTCTGACGAATGCACGAGGGGCCGCGCGATCATCGCGCGGCCCTCGTGCATTCTCTGGTGATCACGCCGGATAGCTGCTGCGCGGAAACTGCCTGGGCGTCGGGGAAACGAACGGGTCGCCCCGTACGAGGTAGCGGAGCGGCCATTCCGCGGCACGACTGATCCCGATGCGCGGCGTGACCTCCACGTCGGCGTCCGGAACCGGCTCGCCGGGCCGAATCACGATCGGCGGACGTTGGAGCGGTTTGCCGCTCATCGATCCGACGATGCCCATGGCCAGGCACAGCTTCCCCGGCCCGTTGGTGAGATCGCGCTCGCGCTTCACGCTCGGACGGCGACGCCGCATCAGCTCCAATCCGGAGATCGGATGCACCGCCCGCACCAGCACCGCCGCACCGTGTCCGCGCTCGCGCGTGACCGTGTTGAAGCACCAATACATGCCGTAGATGAGGTACACGTACGACAGTCCCGGCGGCCCGAAAAGATGTAGAGTGCGCGGCGTGAGACCCGCCGCGGCGTGACATGCCGGATCATCCGGACCGAGATACGCCTCCGTCTCGACGATGCGGCCCCGTGTCACACCTTCGGGTGTCGTGCATTCCAGCTCGGCGCCGAGCAGCTCACGCGAGACCAGCTCGGTGGGCCGATCGTAGAAGCTCGCCGGGAGTGGAGTGCCTCGACCGGACCGCCGCGCGCGTGGCGCGGCGGTCCGGGTCGAGCTCATGCTTCGGCGCGGGCCGTCTGCTTTCTGGCCCGCGGTTTCTTGGCGGCGACCACCACCTTCTTGGCGGTCGGTGATTTCTTTGCCGCGGTCCTCGTGGCAGCGACCTTCTTCGCGGCCGGCGCCTTCCTGGCTGCCGCCTTCTTCGCCGTCTCCACCGCCGGGCGCGCGGGTGCGATGCTCGGCGTCGCGTGGCTGACGAGCGTGGGCGCGGAGGCCGCGGGCATCACCGGAGCAACTGGCGTGACCGGCGTGACGGGCGTGACCGACGCGCTCTGAGGCGCTGGAACCGGCGCATGTGACACCGCCGGTGTGGCGCTCGTGGAAGGACCGACCACGCCGATGCTGAGCAGGTTGCTCAACAGGTCGGCCGGCGGCGCGCCGGGCCGGCCACCGCGCCCACGCGGACCGCTCACGCCGCGCGGACCCATCCCGCGCGGTGCTGCCGGCGTACTCGGCGCGGCCGGGGCATTGCTGGCCGCGGTGCGCGCGAGCTGCGCGGATACCGACTCCGCTTCCGCCGCGCGTGCGATCTCGAAGTCGTCGCCGCGACGACGCAGGTCGATCACGTCGCCGTCGTGCGCGTCCTTGAGAATGCGCGGGAAGTTGCGGTCGCTGAGGCTCTCGCTGTCGCGACCGAGGAGCTCGCGTGCCTTGGCGCGAACCACGCCCGCGCGGACCGCTTCGTCGCCGGTCGTGAGCGCGGCCACGGCGCGGCGCACGAGATCGTACGCCTCGTCGCGCGTCAGACGCTCGCCGCTGGCGCCGATCTGCTCCGACGTGTCGGTGCGCGGCACGTCCGCCTGCTCCGCGCGCGGATGACGATCGCGTCCACGATGAGCGGGCGTGGATGGCACCGCCACCTCCACCGGTTCCGCGCTCGCCGCCGCGACTTCCGGCTCGACGACGAAGTCGACGTCGATCGGCGCCTCGGCGGCACCGCTGCGCGGACGGTCCTCTCGATCACGACCACGTCCGCGACGTCCGCGACGTCCGCGTCCGCCTTCACGCTTGCCATCCGCGGCACCCGCAACAGGTCCCTCGACGCGCGCCGCTTCGTCCGCGGCGGCGTTCTCGGCCGCACGCACGTCGCCCTTGGCGCCGCTTGGCAGCCCGATCTCGAGCTGCCCGTTTTCCAGCTTGGTGGCGGAGAGGAGACCACGCTGCACGGCGTCCTGCACGAAGCGCGAGAACTTCGCCATGCCGAGATCCTTCTCGTCGAACGAGCTGTCGATCTCGACCATCACCTGCTTGAGGCGGTCCGAGCGCATCACGTCACCGTTGCGCTTCATCCGCTGCACGGCCTCGGCGACGAGCTCCCACGGATCCCACTTTTTCGCGGCTTCCTCGTCGGAGGTCTTCACGAGTCCCGCGAGGGCGTTGTAGCTGTAGTACTCGTCGCAGTTCATGACGAGCAGATCGCTCGACGACTCGCGAATACCGACGCCGATGACGTACTTGCCGTATTCCTTGAGCTTGTTGACCAGGCTCGCGAAATCGCTGTCGCCCGACAGGAGGATGTACGTCCCGATTTCCGGACGGGTAAAGACGAGCTCCATGGCATCCACAGCGAGGCGGATGTCGGTGGCGTTCTTCTTCGACGATCCGTACGCCGGCGCGAAGATCATGTCGATCGACGACTCGGCGAGCGGAACGATGTACTGCGGGTAGCGGCGCCAGTCGGCATAGGCGCGCTGGACGGCGACCTTCCCCTTGATGATCTCGGAGCCGAGCAGGGTGCGAAGCTCGTTGCCGAGGTCGGAGCGAATCCCCATCGTGACGTTGTCGAAGTCGATGAGGAGCGCGGCGTTCGGGGCGTGCATCGGCGGCGCGTAGTTGGCCGAGGCGGAGTGCGGCGCGCTGAGCGCCTGCGGACCGCGGTGGATGAGCGCGGCGCCGGAGGCGCGCGTCGGACCGGTCCGCGAAGAGCGTGGATTCATGCTGTCCCTTGCGTCTCGTGACGCATGGCGTGTGAGTGGGCGCACGTGCACCGTGGTGCAGCGCCCAAGCTCCCACCGGCGGCGGTCCGCCCGACCGAGGTTCGGTCGGCAAGCGCGGCACTCGCAGGCGAGGCGGTTCGCGGTGCGTACGTCGACCGGCTCGCCCTACTGCGCGGAGCGCAGTATTCGAGGGCGGCACCGATCACGCCGACACCGTCATTGACCGGTCACCCCTGGCGCCGCGGGCGAACTGCTCGCGCCTCCCTGAGTGGCCGGAGCGTAATCTATGGTGGCACAACGGTTTGCGTAAGGGACCCCGGTGAATGGTGAACCGTGAACCGTGTGGGCCAACGCCGTTACGGTTCACCATTCACCGTTCCCATCGCCTTGAACAGCACCCGCTTGGGCCGCTGCCCGTCCCACTCGCCGTAGAACACGCGCTGCCAGGGGCCCAGATCCAGCGCGCTTTTCGTGACCGGGACGATCACCTCGTGGCCGATCGTGAGCGAGCGCAGGTGCGCGGCGGCGTTGTCCTCACCGGTGCCCGAGTTGTGACGATATGCAGCCGGATCCCACGGGGCGATGCGCGTGTCGAGCCACTCGAGGATGTCGGCCCAGAGGCCGGGCTCGTGATCGTTCACGAACACGGATGCCGAGATGTGCATCGCGGAAACGAGCACGAATCCGTCGTCGATGGCGGCAGCGGCGCGGCAGGCCTCCACGTCGTCCGTGATGTCGATGATCTCCTGGCGCTTCGCGGTTCTGAAGGTGCGATAGCTCGTGTGCGTGCGCATGGCGGTCGTGCGTCTGGGTGACAGGGTAGTCGCCCCGAGAGGCGACCTGTATGTTACCGAGAAACCTCCCTCCCGCGCGCCCGTACGGAGCCCTTGTGAAGCAGGTCGGTTTTCGCGCTCGTCTCTTTCTCATTCTCCTCGGCTTC
>JBJMNM010000240.1:0-2700 GCA_045804305.1 Gemmatimonadaceae bacterium
GCGGCTGAAGACGCGGGTCCTTGTAATGCCAGAGGTCGAAGACCGCCTTGTCGGCCAGCGAATCGGCGGGAATCGAGTCCAACGGCGCGGCCGTGTAGCCGAACAGCACCGTCGCGCCATTGCGCGTGAAGGCGACGCGGCTGTCGGCGATCACCATGGAGTCGCCTATGGAGGCCGCGGCCACCGCCATCTGGGCGGTCTCGCGGCCGGCAACGAGTGTCGCGTGATAGAGCGACGAGCGCGGGTGTGGGCGTCCCCATTCCGCCGTGTTCGAGGTGAAAGCCGCCTGCGTGCCGGCGCGATCGACGGCGAGCGCTCTGTAATCGCCGGTGCCGCTGAGCAGCGTCACTTCCTGATCCGGCTGCGCGATCCGCCGGACGTACGCCCCATCGCGACCGGAGGTGCGAGAGGCGACGGTGTAGCCGAGCACCTTCGCGCTGTCGTCGAACACGTAGGCCGTCACGTCCGCGATGCGCGTCTCGCGGCCGCTCGCGAGGTCGCGCAGCACGAGCGTAGTGCCGTACTCGCGGCGGCGCCCGCGCGACGCGGAGTCGCTCACCGGTCGCGGAGCGCCGCCCGGCGCAGCCGCCGCCTGGCCGGCGCGGCCGCTGTCGCGCCCCGCGGCACTCCGCATGGCCGAGGAGTCGTCGGGCTCCAGTAGATACGCCACGACGGCCGGCCCCTCGCGCGGCACCTTGAACGAGCGCACGCGGGCGATCGGCGTGACCTGGCCATCCGCGACACTTACGATCGCGAGGCCGCTGCGCGGCGTGGCGCGTGGTGCCTTCCGCCGCGCGGCCTCATACTCGGCGCGTGGGAGCGAGGTCTGCGTCACGACCCAGCGGCCGTCGCGCGTGAAGGCGGGGGGCACCGGCGCGGTGCTCGAATCACCGCCCTGGAATCCGGCCACGAGCTGCGGGCGGCCGATGAACCCACGCGGGACGCGCCATTCCCGCGTGCCCTCGGTGGCGCGCACCACCAGCTCGCCGTCACCGACCTGCGGAACCACCGAATACGCGACCCACTTGCCGTCCGCGCTCACCGTAGTGCCGGCGATCGAGCGCCACCGATCCCAGTCGTCGGGGCTGAGAGCCCGCTTGCTTCCTGTCTGGGCGGAGCCGACGTGGGCGAGAGAGAGGATGCCGGACAGCAGCACGGCGGTGAGACGGACGTGACGCATCGGTGGGAGCTCGAGGTAGGAGTCGCAGGCGCGGGACTGCAAGTAAGTACGGCGGGGCGCCATACGCTGTTGAGGCCCGGAACAGGTCGCGATCGTCGGAACTCGTCGTATCTTCTGGCCCGTCCGCCCGCTCCCGCCAGCCTCCTTTCCCAGGTCCGCCCCTCGTGCGCACTACTCCGCTCTTCCTCTCGGCGATCGCTGCCGCGCTGCTCTCCCCCGTGGCGCGCGCCCACGCGCAAGCCACGCCCCGACGAGTCGATTCCACGTCGACGACGCTGCTGATCCCGGCGCGCGTCTTCGACGGCATGGAATCGCACGACGGATGGGTGGTGCTCGTGCGCGGCGAGCGCATCGTCGCGGCTGGTCCGACGGGCGGCTTGCCAGTGCCGAGCGGTGCGCGCCGCATCGAGCTGCCGGGCACGACGCTCATGCCGGGCATGATCGAGGCGCATTCGCATCTGCTGCTGCATCCGTACAACGAGACGTCGTGGGACGATCAGGTGCTGCGTGAGCCGCTGGCGCTGCGAGTGGCGCGCGCAACGAACCACGCGCGCGAAACGCTCCGCGCCGGATTCACCACGGTGCGCGACCTCGGCACCGAGGGTGCGGGCTACGCCGACGTCGGCCTCAAGCGGGCGATCGCGCAGGGGATCATTCCCGGACCGCGCATGATCGTCGTCACGCGTGCGATCGTCGCGACCGGCAGCTACGGCCCGCACTACACGAGCGACGTCGACCTGCCGCAGGGGGCGGAGGAAGCCGACGCCGCATCGCTGCCCCGCGTCGTGCGCGATCAGATCGGACACGGCGCGGACTGGATCAAGGTGTATGCGGACTACCGGTGGGGGCCGAAGGGCGAGACGCGTCCCACCTTCACGCTCGAGGAGCTCACGACGATCGTGCAGGTCGCGCGCAGCTCGGGCCGCCCGGTCGTGGCGCATGCGACGACCGCCGAGGGAATGCGCCGCGCCACGCTGGCCGGCGTCGAGACGATCGAGCATGGCGACGCCGGCACACCCGAGGTGTTCCGGCTCATGAAGGAGCACAACGTCGCCCTGTGTCCCACGATCGCCGCCGGCGACGCCCTGCTGCGCTACCGCGGCTGGAAGGCCGGCGATCCCGAGCCACCGCGGATCGCGGAGAAGCGCGCGAGCATGCGCGCCGCCATCGAGGCAGGGGTCACCATCATGGGCGGTGGCGATTCGGGCGTGTTCACTCATGGAGAAAACGGTCGCGAGCTGGAGCTGCTCGTCGACTACGGGCTCACGCCGACGCAGGCATTGCGCGCCGCAACGAGCACGAACGCGCGCGCGCTCCATCTCGATGATCAGCTCGGGAGCGTCCGTCCCGGCCTGCTCGCCGATCTCGTGGCGGTGCGCGGCGACCCCTCGCGCGACATCCACGCAGTCAGGGATGTGGCGTTCGTGATGCAGGGAGGCATCGTGGTTCGCGCGGCGCCTTGATGGACTGCGAGCGTCGCGCGAGCAAGGTCAACCTCCATGCTGTCGCCTTCGAACGAC
>JBJMNM010000241.1:0-5893 GCA_045804305.1 Gemmatimonadaceae bacterium
CCGAGTCCCTGCACGCCCACCACGTCACCGCCGCGAGCGCCCGCGTTGCGCAGGGCGTTGAACGTGGTGAGGCCGGCGCAGAGCAGGGGCGCTGCCTCCACGAGATCGAGCCCGTCGGGGAACGCAACTACCGCCTCCTGTCGCGCGATCATGTACTCGGCATAGCCGCCGTCCGTGCTGATCCCGGTCACCAGCGCGTTGCGGCACGTGACGAAGTCGCCCGCCCGGCACCGATCGCACACGAAGCAGTGGCCTCCGTGCCAGCCCACGCCGACAGTGTCACCGATCGCCCAACTGGCAACCCCTTCACCGATGTCTTCGATCGTCCCCGTCACCTCGTGACCCGGCACGCGCGGATACGCGACGTTGGGCCAGCCGCCCTCCCGCACGAAGGCGTCGCTGTGGCAGATGCCGCACGCCGCGACCTTGATGAGCACCTCCCCCGTCTTGGGGATCGGGATGTCGCGGTGCACCAGCTTGAACGGCTTGCCTGGCGTCTGCACCTCCATCGCCCTCATCTTCGTCGTCGGTCTCTTCGTCGCTGATGCGCTGGTTGCCGACGTCCTGCTCCCTGCCTTCTTCGTCGGTGACTTCTTCGACGCTGTCCTCGTTGTGGCCACGGCGGTCTCCGAACGGGTGGTGTGCCTTTCGCGAGAAACACGTGCTGGCTGCATGAAGTTCGCGCATCCAACGCCGGTGGGGACGACCCCGTATCTCTCGTGACCCGAATCCTCCTCCCGAGTCCGCTATCACTGATGCAGCCACGTCTCCGAGCCGGCGCTCTCGCGACGCTTCTCCTCTCCGTTCCACTGGCCGCGCTCGCGCAGACCGGCACCATTCGCGGCTCCGTTCGCGGCGCGGAGGGCACGCCGCTTTACGGCGCACGAGTGTGGGTTCAGCTGCCGGATCGTGTGGCGACAACTGACGCCGCGGGGCGGTACACGCTTCGTGAGCTGCCGGCGGGACGCTACGAGGTCGTCGTCACCGCGCTCGGCCACCGCATGGCTCGGCGTGGAGTCGAGGTGCGCGCCGATCAGATCACGTCGCTCGACGTCGGCCTCGAGCGCGGTGCGCTCATGCTTGCCGACATCGTCACCAGTGCCACGCGCACCCCTGCGGAAGCGAGCCGCGTCGCCACGACGGTGAACGTGCTGTCTCGGCAGCAGATCGTCACCAGCCCGGCCCGCGAAACACAGGATCTGCTGCGCGAGATTCCGGGCGTCGAGCTGGCGCGGACGAGCAGCCTCGTTGGCGGATCGGCCCAGATCGTTTCCATCCGCGGCGTGGACGTAGGACGCACGGCTGTGCTGTTCGACGGCATCCCGGTGAACGATGCATGGGGCGAGTGGATCGACTGGGGCCGCGTGCCCAAGGCGCTGCTCGATCGCGTGGAGGTGCTGGAGGGCGGCGGCTCGAATCTGTACGGCAACGGCGCGATGGGCGGCGTGATCTCGTTCTTCTCGCATCCCATCGTGCCCGGTTCGTTCCAGCTCCAGGCCGACGCCGGCAGCCGGAGTGCCAAGCATGCCTTCGCCGCTGCCGGTGTGCCGGTGGGACGGACGCTCACGGCGATGCTGACCGGCGACTACCTCGACGGTGGCGGCTACACGCTCATCGCGCCGGCCAGTGTCGGTCCGGTGGATCATCCCTCGGTGATCTCGTCGCGCAACGCGATGGCTCGGCTCGAGTACGCGCCATCGTCGTCGCTGTCCGCGTTCGCCTCGATCCAGCTCTTCGACGACAACCGCGATCTGGGCTCCGCGCTCGCGCATACCAATCGAGATGACCGACGCGCCACCTTCGGGGCCGACTACGACGCCGGATCGCTGGGTACGATCGCGATGCGCGGCTGGAATGGCATCATGACGGAGGATCAGTTCGCGTCGGCCATCACACCAGCGGTGGGCCGCACGACGGAGCGGCAGACCTCGTGGCAGCACATCCCCACGCACGATTGGGGGGCCTCGCTGCAGTGGGCGCGCAATGGGGTGCTGGGCCTGCACACCCTGCTCGCCGGCGCCGACCTTCGAAAGATGAGCGGCAGCGTGGGAGAGGAGGACTACTCCACCGCGACCGGGGCCGTGACCGCCAATCTCGTCTCCGGCGGAAGCCAGCTTCTGGCGGGCGCGTTCGTGCAGGGTATCCTCGCGCCCGTGGAACCGCTGCGCATCGAGATCGGCGGACGCTACGACCGCTGGGGCAACAATGACGGCTTCGCGACTGACCCGGCGGGCAGCACGACGTATCCCAACGAGTCACGGAATCATTTCTCGCCGCGCGTTGGCGCGACGTATCAGGTCGCGTCGTTCTTCTCGGTGCGCGCCGCGGCCTACGACGCGTTCCGAGCGCCCAACCTCGCCGAGCTGTATCGCAAGTTCGTATCGGGCACGAACACGAACTTGCCCAACCCGCAGCTCCGTCCCGAGTCGGGGAAGGGACAGGAGGTCGGCTTCGACGTGCTGCCCGCGTCGTGGCTCCAGCTGCGCGGCACGTATTACAGCGCCATCTACTCGGACCTCAACAGCTTCGTGACCATCGCGCCTGGTCAGCGGAAACGGCAGAATGTCCAGCGGTCGCGGAGCACCGGCGGCGAGGCATATCTCGCGCTCCGCCCCGTGGACGGACTGCTCCTGAGCGCGAGTGTCAACTACGATCACGACGTCGTCGTGTCCGACTCGGCGAATCCGGCCAACGTGGGCAACTACATCGGCCGTGTGCCGCAGCAGCGGCAGGTCATCCGCGCCATGTACGGCACTCCGGCACTCGGGGCGCTCACCGCGCTCTGGCGGCATGAAGGCAAGAACTCGACCTTCAACGGCACCCAGCTCGATCCCTTCACGGTCGTCGACGCCAACTATACGCGCGACATCGTGCGCGGTCTCTCGGCGTTCGCGTCGGTGGAGAACGTCGCGAACACCGAGTACCAGGTGAACCTGTCCGGCGCCATCGTGTCGCTCGGACTCCCTCGGACGTTCAGAGCCGGGATGCGGGTCGCGCGGGACTGACGTACGTCGCTGGGGCCGAAGAGCGAACCGGCCAGCCCGTTCCTGTCTCTTCCACTCGTTCCGTGTATTCAGTTGTCGTCGGCGTCCGGTAGATGCGTCCCGTGGCTTACACGATCTGCCACCCGGAGCGGTACTCGCGCGTCAGGAACTTGTTCACCTCGGGCAGGTTCGTGACCTGCATCTTGTCCGCGTCATAGATGATCTTGCGGCTCGGCCCCGCGCGAAGCGCCACGACGCCCAGCAGCATCGTCTCGGTGAGCCGCGCCGAGTAGTCGAACGGCGCGCTGGCCTGTGCCTCGCCCTTGCACGCCTGGGCGAAGTTGACCTCGTGCGGCACCTCGACGCGGGCGAATGTCTTGGGCACCGCCGCGGCCCGTGCGGCGGCCGCTTCGGGGTAGACCGTCGGATTGTTGCCGTACGTCTCGTACGTGAGCGTTCCGGTCTCGCCGATGAAGATTCCTCCGCCGCCGTCGCCCCGCGGCAGGGTGATGTCGCCTGAGAGCGCGGGCATCAATCCGCCGTCGTACCACGTCAGCGACACCGGCGGCTGCGACCCGCGGGCCGCGAACTCGTAATGCGCCGTCATGGCGAGCGGGTATGCGCCGATGTTCTGCGGCGTTCCACCCCATGGCGTGGACGACGCAACCACGCTCGTGGGCAGCCCGAGCCCGAGCGCCCAGAATGGCTGATCGATCAGGTGTGCGCCCATGTCGCCGATCGCGCTCACGCCGAACTCCGGCCAGCCACGCCAGCTGAAGGGATGATATGCCGGATGATACGGAATCTCCGGCGCGGGTCCGAGGAACAGATCCCAGTGCAATCCGGGTGGCGGCGTCTGCGGATTCTCCGCCATCGCGCGCAGCACGGCGTTGTCCACGGTGCGCATGTTCCAGCGAGGCGGCGCCGGCGGGAGGTTGCTGGCCGGCGGCGTCGCGGCGGGAGCGCCGGCCTGCGCCGTCTGTGCGCCCGGCACCGCGGGACGCGGAATGCCCTGCGCCCAGAATCGCTGCGGTCGGTCGGTCCACACGTGCACCTCGCGCACCGGGCCGATCACGCCCGCGGCGATCAGCTCGTTGATCCGGCGCGTCCCTTCCATGGAGTGCCCCTGGTTGCCCATCTGCGTCACCACGCCGGTCTCGCGGGCCGTGCGCGCGAGCAGCCTCGCCTCCCACACGGAATAGGTGAGGGGCTTCTGCACGTACACGTGCTTCCCCGCCTTCATGGCCGCGTACGCGATGATCGCGTGCAGGTGGTCGGGAGTCGCGATGACGACGGCGTCGATGTCCTTCTGCTGCTGAAGCATCGCGCGGTAGTCGTCGTACTTCTTCGCCTTGAGGTAGGCTTCCTGCAGCTTGAGCGACGCCGGCGACGACGACGTCTGCCCCTGTCGCGGCTGGAGGCGCCCGGCGAGCGACCGCTCCACGTAGCCGAAGTCGGCGTCGCAGATGGCGACGATGTTTTCTCCGGCGTTGACGAACACCTCCATGTTGCTCATCCCCATCCCGCCGATGCCGACCATCGCGATGTTGAGCGTGCGACTCGGGGGTCTGTAGCCTACGCCGCCCAACACGTGGCGCGGTACGATCATCGGGGCCAGGGCGAACGCGGCCGCCGCGGTGGCGGTGTCGCGGACAAAGGTGCGGCGAGAGATGGCGTTCTTGTCGTCGTCGGCCATTACGTGGCTCCACAATGGGAAAGGATGGCAAGAAATTGTGTTCCGCAGCACAACATCGCTAGCTCTTGACTCGCGCCTGTTGAGCCCGCACGCCGACGACCGATTTGTTCCGGCGCGGCTGGCGCAGGTCGTGCCTTAGGACGAGTCCGATCGGCCCCACCACGGGCATACGCCCGCCTACCGCCACGACGCACAGAGAGCTTCCAATGACTTTGCTTCTCCGATCCATACCACGCTTCGCCGCCGGTCTCGCCGCGTGCGCCATCCTCGCCGGCTGCGGCGGCATCTCGCAGCAGCAGGAAGTCGAGATGGGCGCGCAGACCGCGCAGCAGGTGAACGCGCAGCTTCCCATCCTGAACGACGCCACCGTCAACGCCTACGTGAACTCCCTGGGCCGGTCCATTGCGAGCCGCACCTCGCGCGCGGATCTCGACTGGCGCTTCGCCGTGGTGAACACCGAGGTGATCAACGCGTTCGCCCTCCCGGGCGGCTACATCTACGTCAACCGCGGTGTGATCTCGCGCGCCAGCAACGAGAGCGAGCTCGCCGGAGTGCTCGGCCACGAGATCGAGCATGTCGTCCGCCGCCACTCCGTGAAGCAGATGGAGCAGGCACAGGGCGCCAATGTGGGCGTCGGCATCGCCTGCGCGTTGACCGGGATATGCAACAACCAGGTCGCCGGCGCGGCCATCCAGGTTGCCGGCACCGCCGTGTTCGCGAAGTTCAGTCGCGCCGACGAGGTCCAGGCCGACGAAGGCGGCTTCTCCAACGTGATCAACGCCGGGATCAATCCGCGCGGCATGCTCACCTTCTTCCAGAAGCTCCTCGCCGAGGAGCAGCAGGGTGGGGGCGGCGCGGCGAGCGCCTGGTTCGCCGACCACCCCGGCACCCAGGACCGCATCGCCGACATTCAGGGTCTCCTCCAGGAGAACGCGAACCGGCTGAGCGGCCTGCGCACCGACACGCAAGCGTTCCAGAGCGCCAAGCGCCGACTGAGTCAGATTCCCGCGTCGCGCTGACCGCGGCGTTTGTCGTCCTGAGCGCAGCGAAGGACCTGCACGCGCAGGTCCTTCGGCTTTTCGCTGCACTCGGCATGATGCCAGGGGCTCGGGCTGAGTCGAGTCGGGAGTCCACCGGCAGGGTTACCGTCCGCCGGTCGAACGCGCGCCACCCCAGTCGTCTGTCCCGAGTCCGTCAGGTGCGACAGTCGTCC
>JBJMNM010000242.1:0-8402 GCA_045804305.1 Gemmatimonadaceae bacterium
GCCAACGATGTACACGCCGAAGAGCCCAGCGCCCGCAACGCCGAGCTTCGTCAGGAGCATCTGTTGCCGGGCGCGTGCGGCCTGCCGCGCTTCCTGGCGGCAACGGAGACACACGGAGGTACCCACGCCGAGGTCGTGGGTGCAGGCGGGTGACGATGGGGACGGCACGGGCAAAAAATCCTCGCGGAAGGCAGCTATCCCCTAGACGAACGGCCGCGCCGGGTGAAACAGGCGCGGCCGTAACGCGGGGTGCGCCTAGTGCGCCTGCCGGGAGGACAGGAGCAGCATGTCCGCGATCGCCCAACTGGTGTCGTTCGTGGCGGTGAGGGCCACGCTCACGCGGTGCCCGCAGGTCGGCCCGCAGCGCCAGTCCACGAACGCCACCGCGGTCCGTCCCGACTGACCGAATCCGACCGGCGACATGCGCACCGCGCCGGCCGCGTTCGCGTGCGCGGCACGAAAGCGGGACCATTCCTCCACGTCGGCGTTCGCTGGCGGCACGTCCCCCGGATCGGTCTCCAGCAGCATCGGACGACCCACCGTGACGGCGCGGATGTCGATCGGCGCAGCCACGCGCGCCAGAAGATCGGAGCGGGCGGCCCTGGCTTCGGAAGAATCCCCACGTGCCCACCACAGCGGGTCCACCCCCCAGCGCTCAGCCAGCTCGGCGCAGCTCCGCTCCACGCAGGCGCTGTCGAGCGATGTGGTGGCCACCGCGACGACGCGACCCGTGCTTCGGACATAAATGGATTCGGCGATCGCGCGGTACACGGCGATGGCGCGCGGACCGGTGCTCGACGGCGGCGAGTGCGGCGCAGGGCGCGCGCACCCGCCGGCCAGAGCAATCAGCAGCGGTACGAAGACACGTCGCATCGGCATCGAAACGGGACCAGCACAGGGACCTGCACATTCTGCGCTCGCGAGACCCTGGACGAAAGTCCCGCGTCAGTCCGACGTGATCAGCGCGTTGCGACTGTCGATCCCTTCCTGCGTGCGTCGAGAGTGATCGAGACGGCGACGTCTCCCTCGGCCGGGTCGCTGGCGAGCCTGGCGTCGCGGAAGGCGACGCCCCAGCCCTGCCGGTCCAGCATGACATTCGACGTGGCGGTCATGTGGCCCACCTCGCCCCACTTCACTTCGGTGGAGAAGGTGAGTGGCCGGGTGACGCCGAGCATCTCGAGGTTGCCGGAGATCTCCCAGGTCGCATCGCCGGTGCGCTTCAGGTCGGTGGCGGTGAAGATCGCGTTCGGAAGGCCTGGGTCCACGCCCCGCATGTCGACGGTGAAGTTGCCACTCGTGAGCTTCTGATGGCGAATGACGATCATGCCGCTGACGAACCGCACGTCGCCCTCATGCTTGCCGGAGCCGCGGAGCGCCGATCCCTTCCAGTGAATTCGCGAGCTGGAGGGCTGCACCACGAGCGTGTCGGGGGGACCACCCAGGAGACCGGAGGGCGTGTCGTCACGCGTGCACGGCAGCTCGGCGATGGACGACGTGAGGGTGATCATCGAGATGGCGGCGAGAGCCCACGGGACGTTCAACATGCTGCGCTCCTTGTAGAGGTTCGGCAGAAGGATGCAGCCGCGCACGCGAATGTTATCACGCCAGATCCGAGGCGCCGGGAGGGCGGTTTGGCGGCGGCTGCGTTAACATCGGGCGGCGCGAGCGCATCCTTCCACCATGCGAGCGAGACCGTTGGGCGATCCGTCGACCGCAACCAGCACCGGCGCTCAGGACACCGCGGATCTCGTGATTGCGGCGCGTGCCGGCGATCGGACGGCGTTCGGCCTCCTGTACGAGCGCTATGCCCGGCTCGTTCACGGCGTCCTGCTCGCGAGCGCGCATCGGGACGACGTGCAGGATCTGCTGCAGGATGTCTTCTTTCGTGCGCTGCGGCAGTTGCACACCCTGCGGGAACCGGCAGCCTTCGGCGGCTGGATCGCCACGCTGGCACGCAATGAGGCACGTATGCATCACCGCTCCACACGGCCGACGGAGGAGTTGACCGACCAGTACGCCGCGCCGATACCGACGCCCTCGACGCTCGGAACGGCCGACGTGCTGCGTGCGCTGCGTGCGCTGCCCGAGCGTTACCGCGAACCGCTCACGCTCCGACTGGTGGAAGAGATGAGCGGCGAAGAGATCGCCAAACAGACCGGACTCACGCACGGGACCGTTCGCGTGTACCTGCATCATGGCCTCAGGCTCCTGCGCGAGCAGCTCGGAGACGTATCATGACTGACGACTACCTCTGGGACCCGACCGCCGCGCCCGATCCGGAGATCGCCCGGCTCGAGGCACTGCTTCGTCCCCTTGCTTACAAGCCCGAGCCGCTGCGGGTCGACACCGTTGCGCCGCCCACGGCACACATCAGGTACCGCCGCTGGCTGGCGGCGGCCGCGGCGCTCATTATCGTGTCGGCTGGCGTCATCATGGCGCGGCAGACGCCGACCGTCGCGCCATGGCAGGTGGCAGTGCGGCACGGCGCACCGGTCGTGCGCACCGCCGACGGCGACCTCTCACGGGGCGCTCTCACGAGCGGCGGCGCCGTCGAGACGGACGCGAGGTCCTCGGCGCGGCTGAGCGTGGGCCGCATCGGAACGGTGGATCTCGCACCCGGCTCGCGGCTCCGTCTGCTCGATGCGGGCGCCTCGGAGCACCGGCTCTCGCTCGAGCGCGGCTCCATGCACGCCATCATCGACGCACCGCCGCGCTATTTCCTCGTGGAGACGGCGAGCGCGCTCGCGGTGGATCTGGGCTGCGTCTACACGCTCTCCGTCGACGAGCGCGGCAATGGCATGCTCGTGGTGGAAGAGGGCGAGGTGGAGCTGGAGCGGGGCGACGTCCGTGCCGCCGTGCTGGCCGGCAACTCGGCCGCGATCCGCGCCGGCAAGGGACCGGGTCTGCCGTATCCGACGAGCGCGAGCGTGTCGCTTCAGCGCGCCGTGGCCGCGTACGATGCTGACCCGGCTGGCGTCGGCGCTCTGGACGCGGTGCTCGCCGCAACAGACCGGCGGAGCACGATCACACTCTGGCATCTGCTGCGGCGCGAGACGCCTGCCGCGCGGGTGCGCGTCTACGAGCGCCTGGCATCGCTCGCGCCACCGCCGGCATCGGTTGCGCGCGACCGCGTGCTGCGCGGCGAGAGCGGCGCGCTCCAGCGGTGGCGGACGGAGTTGCAGCCCGAGTGGATCACCGAGCCGCCGCGGTGGAAGCACCTGCTGAACAACCTGCGGCGCATGTGGTGAGCGGGGGGCTGCTCGCTAGACGACATCTGCTTCCTACTTCTTGTCGCCCGACTTCTTCTCGTCGCCGGCGTCGCCGAGGATGCCGCTCTTGCTCACGAGCTGCGCGGCCAGGACGGTCTGGATGACGCTCGCGATCTGATTGGTCGCGGAATTGGCAGCGCCGCCGTTCTCACCGCCGGCGATGGTGATGAGTCGAGCCTCGGCGAGCGCGTCGGCGATCTGGGGCGCGATCACCGGTAGCATCTCGATCTGGCGATAGCGGAAATAGCTCTCGCCGCCCATGGCGATCGCCTTGTTCACCTTCTCGATGCTTTCGGCCTGCGCGGCCGCGACGGTCTTGATCGTGATCGCCTGCGCTTCAGCGGCCGCCTGCGCACCGATCCGCACCTTCTCGGCGTCGGCGCGCGCCTGCGCGATCTGCGTGGCATCCAGCTCGGCGGTGCGCTGCACGCCCATCGCTTCCTGCCGCTTGGCTTCCGCTTGCGCGATGAGCGCCGCGTTGGATGCCTTGGTCTGCTCCAGCTCGCGCTGCCGGTCGGAGATGATGCGCTCGGCCTCGATGGTGGCTTCCTTCGCGCGGCGCGCCTGCTGCGCCTGCACGATGTCGGCGGTGGCCTGCGCTTCAGCGGCCGACATGCGCCGCCGCGCCTCGGCGACCTCGCTCTGAACCACCTTGATGTTCAGCGAGTTGAAGATCAGCCCGAGATCGGTCAGCTCGCGCGAGCACGCCTTGCGGATGATCACCGCGAGCGGATCGTCCTCATCCTCGATCCCGTCCACGGCTCCCGCCACAACGGCGGGAAGCGGGCGAGGTGCCGCGGCCACCACCGCGGTCGACGCGGACGCTCCCGCTGACAGGGCGCGAGAAGGTCCCTTGGCGGAAAAGAGCTGGTCGTGGGTCAGGAGGTTGATGGCGCGACGCGCGGAGCTCGAGAGGAGATCGGTGAGCGTGTTGACTTGATCGGCATCCGGCTTGGCGAAGAAGCGGTTCGCCGCGGTCTTGATGAGCTGATCGGTGTCGCCCACGGATACGATCGCGCTCGCGAGCACCCGCACCTTGATCGGCTGCGGCGTGCCGTTCTCGTCGAGGTCGGCCGTCTGATCGGTGATGTCGAGGTCCACATTGATCACCTTGCTGGAGATCGTCGTCCCCGTGGTGAGCAGGGGGATCTCCTTCGATTTGCCGGGTCCGCGATAGATGACGGTGCCACCGGCCAGCCAGCTCACGAGCCGGATCGTTCCTGCCTCGACGTTTCGCAGAAAGGAGGCAACGATGGCCGGCAGCACGACGAGCACGCCGATCACGACGGCGGCGACGATGATCAGGATGTTCATGGGGAGGGGTAGGGAAATTGAAGGAGGGTCAGCGATCGGTGGCGCGCACGACGCACGAGCCGCGCGCCGGATCGATCTCCGAGATGCGCACCAGGTCGCCGGTGCGGATGCGGACGCCGCGCGACCGGCCGTCGGCGTCGAGTGTGGCGAGAAGCTGCACGACCTGGCCGTCGACGTCGACGGCCACGAGGCCGCAGCCATTCGCGTCGAAGCCGGTCACGGCCCGCGCGTCGTCCTCGATCGCGCTGTCGAGGGTGACGGCGGGTTGGGACTCGAAGCGGAAGAGGAAGCGCCACAGCGGCCCAACGAGCAGCGCCTCGAACGCGACGGCCGCGAGCACCCCGGCCGCGAGCCGCCACGGCTCGCCAAGCGGCGCGGCCAGCAGCCCGCCGGCGCCGAAGCCGACCAGCCCCGCGAAGAGCACGCGCGGCGAGAGGTACGAGAGGAGACGCGAGCCGCCATGTCCCTCGTGGCCGGCGTGTGCACCATGGCCCGCGTGCCCGTGATGCGCGCCGTGATGGGCGTGGCCTCCGGTGTGACCATGCGCGCCCGCGTGGCCGCCATGCCCGTCGTGGCCGCCGTGCGAGAGGCCACCCAGCGCCATGACGGCGAGTCCGGTGCCCCCTGTCGCGAGGGCGACGAGGTAGAAGTCCATGCTTGAGTAATACCACTCGTCACGCGTCGCGGACAGCACCCTCGCGTCGCCGGTCGTCGCAGAGCAGTTTACCGGCATGCCAGCATCCGGACGCGCGGCGGTGGCGCGCATGCCAGTCGTCACGATCGACTACCCCGCGTGGGTGGCGAATGTGGTGGACTACGACCGGCCGTACGAGGGCGACGAGGCGAAGATGCGCCTCGCGATCGCCCTGTCGCGCGAGAACGTGGAGCGGGGCACCGGCGGGCCGTTCGGCGCGGCCGTGTTCGAGCGCGAGACGGGACGTCTCGTGGCGGTGGGAATGAACAGTGTCGTGCGGCTGGGCAACTCCACGCTGCATGGCGAGATGATGGCCTTCATGATGGCGCAGCGCGTGACCGGCGCCTTCTCGCTCAGCCTGCCCGGGCTCCCGGTGCACGAGCTCTTCACCTCGTGCGAGCCCTGCGCGATGTGCCTGGGTGCGACACTCTGGAGCGGCGTGCGCCGGCTCACCTACGGCGCGGGCCGAGAGGATGCGCAGCGAATCGACTTCGAGGAGGGCCCCGTGTTCCCCGAGTCGTACGAATACCTCGAGACGCGGGGAATCGAGATCGTCCGCGATCTGCTGCGCGACGAGGCGCGGGCCGTCCTCGAGCTGTATCGCGCGCGGAACGGCACCATCTACAACGGCTGACCATGCGCACACGATGACCACTTCCGACAAGCCGGCGCGGCGCATCGCGAGCGCGCCGTCGCTGAACCAGGCAATTCTCGCCGACGCCACGGCGGATCTCCGCGACGCGAACCTCGAGTTCGCGCGCCGTCATCCCGGCGATCCGCCCGGGCGACAGCCGGTGCACACGGTGTACGGGGGTGCGCAGCTCTTCGGCGCCGACGCGGCCGCGAAGATCGGCGTCGTTGCCCGCCGCGCCATGGAGGAGTATGCGCCCACGCCGGCCATGCTCGGCACGGCCCTCGGCATCCAGGATCATCCGTCGCTCGATGCGGTGCATGGCCGCGTACGGGACAAGCTGACGCGCGAAGCGGTGGAGGACTTCCGCATCGACTTCGAGGACGGCTATGGGAATCGCACCGACGAGGAGGAGGACCATCATGCCGTGATGGTCGGCGAGGAGCTGGCCAAGGGCATGAAGGAGCAGACGCTCCCGCCCTTCATCGGCATCCGGGTCAAGACGCTGACCGAGGAGCTGCGTGCGCGCAGCATGCGTACCCTCGACATCGTGCTCACGACGGTGGCGGCCAAGGCCGGCGCGCTGCCCGACAACTTCGTCGTCACGATTCCCAAGGTCACGATTGCCGAGCAGGTGAGCTACACCGTCGCGGTGCTGCGTCAGCTCGAGCGCACGCTAGGGTTGTCGAAGGAGTCGCTCCGCTTCGAGGTCATGGTCGAGACGCCGCAGATCGTGCTGGCCGACGACGGCACCTCGCTGCTGCCGCGGCTGGTGGAGCTGTCGGAGGGACGGCTTTCCGCCGCGCATTTCGGCACGTACGACTACACGGCGTCGCTCAACATCACCGCGGCCCACCAGCGCATGGGTCATCCGGCGAACGACTTTGCCAAGCAGATGATGCAGGTGGCGCTCGCCGGCACGGGCGTGTGGCTGTCCGACGGATCCACCGCGGTCCTTCCCGTGCCCGTGCACCGCGCCGCCGCCGGATCGAAGCTCTCCGACGCGCAGATCATCGAGAACCGCGCCGCGGTCCATGGCGCGTGGCGGATGCACTTCGACGATGTACGCCACTCGCTCGTGGGGGGCTTCTATCAGGGGTGGGACCTGCATCCCGCGCAGCTCGTGACGCGTTATGCCGCGCTGTACGCCTTCTTCCTCGAGGGGATCGAGGCCGCGGGGGCGCGGCTCAAGAACTTCGTGGACAAGGCGGCGCAGGCGACGCTCGTGGGCAACGTGTTCGACGACGCGGCCACCGGGCAGGGGCTGCTCAACTTCTTCCTGCGCGGGATCAACTCCGGCGCCGTGACGGAGGCGGAAGCGCTGCGCATGACCGGGCTCACCGAGGAGGATTTCCGCGGCCGCTCGTTCACCCGCATCATGAAGTCGCGCACGGCCACGGACGCCCCGGTCGCGCAGTGATCAGAGCGTGATCGCCTCGGGACGACCGCTGTGACCCTGTGGGCCTGGGAGCTGCTCGACCTGGCGGCGCGCTGGATTCACGTGATCGCGAGCATCATGTGGATCGGCAACTCTCTGCTCTTCATCTGGCTCGACAAGACGCTCCAGCCCTCGCGCCGCGGCGGCGAAGGCATGCAGGGAGAGACCTGGCTGCTCCACAGCGGCGGCTTCTACTTCGTGGAGAAGACGCAGCTTGTCGGGCAGCCGCTTCCCCACCCCCTGCACTGGTTCAAGTGGCAGGCGTACACCACCTGGATCAGCGGCGCCGTGCTCCTGCTCGTCGTGTACTACCTCGGCGGGCGAGCCTCACTCGAGGATCCGGCAATAGCGTCACTGAGTCACGGTGCCGCGGTCGCAGTTGGCGTGGCGACGGTGCTCGGGGGAGTCGCGGTGTACGAGATCGCGCAGCGAGCGGTGGCCCCCCGCGCGCCGCGTGTGGCCAGCGCAGTGCTGCTGCTCGGCTTCCTGATCGTCGTCTATTCCGTGACGCACGCGTTGAGTGGACGAGCGGCGTTCCTGCACATCGGGGCCATGCTTGCTTCGATCATGGCTGGCAATGTGGCCATGACGATCATCCCGTCGCAGCGGGATCTCGTGCGGTCGGTGACGGGCGGCGGACGCGCCGATCCCACCATCTCGGCGCGTGCCAAGCGGGTGTCGATCTACAACAACTACATCGTGTTCCCGGTGATCGCGCTGATGGTGAGCGGCCACTTCCCCGCGCTGTACGCGCACCGGTGGAACTGGATTCTGCTGCTGATTCTCGTGGCCGGCGGGGCGACTATTCGCCACGCGCTCAACATCCGGTTCGTCGTGCCCACCTGGAGGCTGCGACTGGCCGCCGCGATTGCCGGCACCGCGTTGGCGCTCTGGGCCCTGCTCGCGCTTCCGGCGCATTCCGCGTCAGGCGGATCGACTCACACTGACGTCGCCGCACCGGCCACCGTCAGCTTTGCCGACGCCCGTCACGTGATCGACCGACGCTGCGGCGCCTGTCACTCCATGCAGCCGTCCGACTCGACCATCGCCGCGCCC
>JBJMNM010000243.1:0-3433 GCA_045804305.1 Gemmatimonadaceae bacterium
ACACAATTTCCAAAAACAACGATCTTACCAACTAGCCCCCTATGATTCTCGGTACGGCGGGACACATCGATCACGGCAAGACCACGCTCGTGCGCGCGCTCACGGGCGTGGACACGGACCGGCTTCCCGAAGAGAAGCGCCGCGGGATCACGATCGACCTCGGCTTTGCGCCGCTCGTGCTGGAAGGCGTCGGCACGATCGGCGTGGTGGACGTGCCGGGCCACGAAGCGTTCGTGCGCACCATGGTCGCGGGCGCGACGGGGATCGACGTGGCGATGCTCGTCGTCGCCGCCGACGAGGGCGTGATGCCGCAGACCCGCGAGCATCTCGCGATTCTCTCCCTGCTTGGCGTGCGCGGCGGAGTCGTGGCGCTCACCAAGAGTGACCTCGTGGACGCCGACTGGCTCGCCCTCGTGGAGGAGGACGTGCGCGAAGCACTGGCGTCGTCCACGCTCGCCGACGCGCCGATCATCTCTGTGTCGGCCACGACCGGCGCGGGACTGGACGCGCTCCGCAACAGCATCGCTGCCTCGGCACAGGCGGTCGTGCGGCGCCCCGCCGACGATGTGTTCAGACTTCCGATCGACCGCGCGTTCACGGTCAAGGGCACGGGCACCGTCGTGACGGGAACGGTGTGGTCGGGGAGCCTCGCGCGCGACGCGACCGTTCGCGTGATGCCGAGTGGTGCCGCGGTGCGCGTCCGCGGCCTGCACGCGCACGGCCGAGCGACGGAACGCGTGCAGGCCGGCGATCGCGCCGCCATTGCGCTCGCCGGGGTCGAGCTCGATCAGGTGGCGCGCGGCGCCGTCCTGGTGCAGGGCGATGGCTGGCGGGCCGCGCGCATCCTGCGCGCCGACGTGGCGCTGCTCCCCGATGCGCCGCGGCCGTTGGGTCCGCGCACTCGCGTGCGACTGCACCTCGGCACCAGCGAAGTCTCGGCGCGCCTCGTCGTCAGCGGCGGCGCGCTCGCACCCGGAGAGCAGGCGTCGGCGCGGGTCGTGGTCGACGAACCGATCGTCGCGCGCACCGGCGACCGCTTCGTGCTCCGGTCCGCTTCACCGGTTGCGACGCTGGGCGGCGGCGTTGTCGTCGATCCCGCGGCGCCACAGCGCGCTCGTCCTTGGCTCGCGGGCGAACGCACGCCGGCGGCGGTCATGCGACTGCTGCTCGACGACGCCGGACCGGCCGGGGTGCTCGTGTCCGAGCTGCCGATACGCCTGGGAATCGCCCCCGCCGCGGTTCCGTCGGTCGTCGCCTCCCTCGAGACATGGAGCGTTGAGGACCGCGTGCTCGGCGCCAATGCCGGTGCATCCCTGCGGGCCGAGGCGATGGCGACGTTGGCCGCATATCACGCGGAGCATCCGCTGGAGCCTGGCGCGCCACTCCAGTGGCTCCGATCGCGGTTGCGTGCGCCCGACGACGTGAGCGCTGCCGTGCTCGACGCGCTCGGCCGTGAAGGCGCGATCGCCGTGGAGCAGGGCGTCGCGCGACGTCCCGACTTCGCCCCACGATTGACCGCGCGGCAGGAGAAGCTGCGGGAGGCCTTCGTCGCGGCTCTCTCCGCGGCGGGACAGGAGCCTCCCACGCTCGACGAGCTCGCCGGCCAGCTCGGCATGACGGGAGCGGAGCTCGCCACGCTCGCCCGGCTGCTGGCCCGCGAAGGCGTGCTGGTAGCGGTGGAGGCTGGCCGCTATTACCTCGCCGCATCCGTGGCCGCCATGGTGGAGCGGCTGCGGGCTGGTATGACGCCGGGCGTCGAGTACGGTCCCGCCGAGCTGCGCGACCTCCTGGGATTTTCGCGGAAGTACCTCATTCCCTTTCTGGAGTACAGCGACCGGAACGGCCACACCGTGCGGGATCCGACGGGTAAACGGCGGCGGGGCGGCACGTAGAGGGCGCGCATGGGTATGTTGAACGGCAGGCTCGCTTGATCTGGACTCCCCGCACCCGTAGCTTCGCGCGCGGGTCGAATTCTCACTGTCACAGGAGCAGCATCGAATCCTGTTTCGTCAGCCGGAGCAGACATGTACCACCGCTGGGCAGCACTTGCGCTCGTGCTCGCCCTTTGCGCGGGAACGGCAAAGTCAGCGGCGGGGCAGGACTCGTCGTCGCCCCGAGGGCGCAAGCTGGGGACGCTCGGGCAGAACTACCCGAATCCCTTCAAGCCGGACACCTTCATCCCGTTCAGGATCGACGATTGTAACGGGCCCGGAGGTCAGCACGCCGTGTCGCTGCGGGTCTACAACGTGTTGGCGCAGCTCGTCGCCACCCCAACGCTGCACGGGGCCGACCGGCCGCTCGCCAACCTGAAGTTGAGCTGCGGCGAATACCTCGGGCACTGGGACGGATCGGTCCTCAAGACCGGACGCCGCGCGGCCTCGGGGGTGTACGTCTATGAGCTCGTGGTGGACGGCCAGCGCACGTCCAGGAAGATGTTCAAGGCGAAATAGGCAGTCCTGACCACGCGGAGCCCACGAAGCGCCCGGCAAACGAGCCGGGCGCTTCGCGCACGGGGGCGAAATTCTGCCAGGGTGGCAGAAAGAATGCGGCACAGCCGGTGCCCCTCAAGGGGCGTCCCTCACCCGAACGCCGTCGCCGACCGACATGATCAATCCAGAGCGCCTCACCGTAAAGTCCGCCGAAGCCCTGAACGAGGCCGTCGCGGAAGCCCGCAGGAACGGCAATCCGCAGGTCTATGACACCCACCTGCTGGTCGTCATGCTTCGGCAGGACGACAGCATCGTCGTCCCCGTGCTGCAGAAGCTGGGCGTGAACGTGGCCGCCCTGCGCGAGGCCGTGCAGCGTGAGATCGAGCGTTATCCCAAGCAGAGCGACGCCAACCCCTCAATGGCGCGCGAGCTCACGGCGGTGCTCGATCAGGCGGAGTCGGAAGCCAAGAAGCTCGGCGACGAATACATCAGCACGGAGCACCTCCTGCTCGCGCTCGCCGACGCCCGCGGTACGGAGACGCGGCCGCTGCTCAACTCCCTGAGCGCCACGCACAAGGCGCTGCTCGACGCGCTCAAGGCCGTGCGCGGCACGCACAAGGTGACCGATCAGAACCCGGAGAATCAGTACCAGGCGCTCAAGCGTTACACGCGCGACCTCACCGAGGATGCGCGCAGTGGCAAGCTCGATCCGGTGATCGGCCGCGACGAGGAGATCCGCCGCTGCATGCAGGTGCTGTCGCGCCGCACGAAGAACAATCCGGTATTGATCGGCGAGCCCGGTGTGGGGAAGACGGCGATCGTCGAAGGGCTCGCGCAACGCATCGTCAATGGCGACGTGCCGGAGAGCCTGAAGGGCAAGAGCCTCGTCTCGCTCGACCTCGGCGCCCTGATCGCTGGCGCGAAGTTCCGCGGCGAGTTCGAGGAGCGGCTCAAGGCCGTGCTGAAGGAGCTCACCGAAGGAGAGGGGCAGTTCATCGTGTTCA
>JBJMNM010000244.1:0-3238 GCA_045804305.1 Gemmatimonadaceae bacterium
CGCCGGCGATGCCGCCTCCGCCCCGAACGCAAGGTGCTCGACCTCCACCGGCGGCGAGCTTTCCTCGCGGCGGCTGGGGCTTTCCGTATACCAGTGGTCGATCTGCCGCGCGAGGTCCTCTGGAGAGGCATGGACCCACTGCACGCGCTGCCCGGTGGCGAAGCCGACCACCTGCTCCGCGTCGAGATCGAGCGGGTCGCTGGTGGCGACGAGCAGCACGCCACTCTCCACGGCGATGGGGAGCACGCCATGTCGCCGCGCCCACCGCTCGGCGAGCAACGCCACGGCGCGCGGATCCACTCGGCTGAAATCGGCGGGAGCAACCGCCGCCTCGGAGGTGCATGCGCTGGTCACACCGCAGAGTATCCGTGCCGTCGCGGGCTGCGGCATCAACCCCGCGCACTCTGGCGCGTAGGCGCGCAGGCCGCCGCACGGCGTTCGTTGACGGGCAAAGAGTCGGATGAGCGCCTCGACCGCGATTTCGGTACTGGCGGCGCAGCCCTGCGTGATGGTACTCATATCGACGACTGCGCCGCTCCACGCGCCTGCCGGAGGACCTCGATGAACGTCGAATCTCGGTCGGATCTGAACACCGCCGCCGTCATGACGGTGTCGAGAGGCATGACCGAGGACGTTCGCATGCGCGGCCTCGAGGCGGCCGTGCGCCGCCGCGACGCCGTGCTCGACGCCGTCTGCTTCGCCGCCTCGCACTTCCTCGGCACGGCCGACTGGGACCGCGACGTGAGCGAGCTTCTGGCCCGACTCGGCGCCGCCACCGAGGTGAGCCGCGTCTACCTCTTCGAGGGATATCGGGACGCGCGTGGGGCCCTTCGGCGCCGCCTGCGCCACGAGTGGGCCGCGCCCACTGTCGCGGCGCACACCTGCGATCCGCTCATGGTGGACATCGAAGTGGAGTCGCAGGGCCTGGGTCGATGGAAGCTGCTCGAGCAGGGCGACGTGATTCACGGGTCGCTTGCCTCCCTGCCGCAGAGCGAGCAGGCCTACTTCAACCGACTCGGCATCCGCTCCTTCGCCGCGGTTCCGGTGTTCACCGGCCAGAGCTGGTGGGGCTACCTGGGGCTCGCCGACGAGCTCGTCGATCGGGACTGGTCCCGCAACGTGCTGGAGGCGCTCCAGGCCGCCGCGGCGACCCTCGGGGCGGCGATCTATCGTGGGCACGCCGAGGAACAGCTGCGAAAGCGCGAAAGCCAGCTGGCCGATGCGCAGGCCATCGCGCACATGGGGAGCTGGGATTGGGACATCGAGTCGAACGTGCTGACGGGCTCGGCGGAGATGTATCGGATCTACGGCTTCGATTCCGCGTCCGAGCTTTCGACCGGCGCGATACTCTCTCGCGTCCATCCGGAGGACGTGGAGACAGTGCGCGCGGCGATCGACGACGCCGTCGTGAACGGCAACGAGTTCAACATCGAGCACCGCGTGATGCGCGCGCCGGACGACGTGCGCATCATCCGCGCGCAGGGCCGCGTGGTGCGCAACTCCAGCGGCGTGCCGATCAAGATCATCGGCGCGGGCCACGACATCACCGACCGCAAGGCGGCGGAAGACGTCGGCCGGCGGCTCGTCGAGGAACAGGCAGCCCGCGCCGCGGCCGAAGGAGCCGAGCGGCGTTCGGCGCTGCTGGCCGAGGCGAGCCGGGTGCTGGGGATGTCGTTCGACTATCAGACGACGCTGTCCGCGCTCACGCGCCTGACGGTGCCGGCGCTGGCGGACTTCTGCGCAGTGGATCTCATCGGGCGCGACGGCTCGATCGAGCGCGTGAGCGTGGCGCACGTGGATCCCGCCAAGGAGCCGTTGCTCTGGGAGCTCACGCGATGGGTGCAGGCCGGTTTCCCGATGGCACACCCGCTCCGCCGCGCGCTCGTCGACGGCGAGTCGACGCTCACTCCCGTGGTGGACGACGCGATGCTCGCGGCCATCCAGATCGACGAGGAGCATGGGCGGATCCTCTGGCAGATCCAGCCCCGCTCCGTGATCGCGGTGCCGCTCAAGGTGTCGGGCAAGATCATCGGCGTGCTCGCGATGTACACCTCCGAGTCCGGACGACGATACGGGCTCGAGGAGCTCGCGCTGGCGGAAGAGGTGGCGCGCCGTGCCGCGCTCGCGGTGGACAACGCGCGGCTGTATCACGAGGCCGAGCTCGCGACCCGCGCGCGCGACCAGATGCTCAGCATCGTCGCGCACGACCTGCGCAACCCGCTCGGCACGATGGTGATGGTGTCGGAGCTGCTCGAGGAAACGCTGCCGGCCGACTCGCCGTCCCGGCGGCAGGTGGGGATGATGCGCCGCGCGGGCAAGCAGATGAATCGGCTCATCCAGGACCTGCTCGACGTCAAGCGCATCGAGCACGGCCGGCTCACGGTGGAGCCGCGTCCCGTGGCCGCCGCGCCGCTGCTGAGCGATGCGGCGGAGATGCTTCGCGCCCTCGCGGCCGCGCGCACGCTGGAGCTCTTCGTGGAGGCGCCGTCCGAGCTGCCGATGGTGCTCGCCGACCCGGCGCGCATTCAACAGGTGATCTCCAACCTCGTCGGGAACGCGATCAAGTTCACGCCGCAGGGCGGTCGCATCACGCTGCGTGGTTTCCCGATGGATGACGAGGTCCGGGTCGCCGTCATGGACACGGGACCCGGGATCGCGGCCGAGCAGCTCCCGCACGTGTTCGGCCAGTTCTGGCAGGGTTCGCGCACCGACAGCCGAGGGCTCGGGCTCGGCCTCGTGATCGCGAAGGGGATCGTCGAGGCGCACGCCGGCCGGATCTGGGTGGAAAGCACCGTCGGTGCCGGGAGCAGCTTCTACTTCACCCTGCCGAAGCACGCGCGCGTCGAAGCACGGCATTGATCGCGAGCGCCGCTGGAGATTCGCGAGGAGACGTCGGCGTGCGCTGAGTCGTCCTCGCTCCGATGATTGCTCGCTATAGAATACCCCAGAGGTCCCGCGACACGTCCACGTCGAAGGTCCAGCGGCCATTGCGCAGGCCGCGCGCGATCTGGAACCGCAGCAGCTCGAAGAACGGCTGGAGCGCGATGCCGGCGGATGGATACACGCCCGTGGGGTGAGCGAGGTCGGTGGTGAGCGCGGGTCGCGCGAAGGTGGCCTGCACGAACGGCGCGAGCGTCGCCTCGCCGGGCACCTTGCCGAAGCGCCCGAGCGAGATGGACGGCGCGGGAATGGGAGTACGCCATTCGAGCCGACCGGTGGCGCCGACGACGGCGGCCAG
>JBJMNM010000245.1:0-3786 GCA_045804305.1 Gemmatimonadaceae bacterium
AGACTCCCGATGGGGCATCCGTACGTGCAGTCCGTCCGCACGAGGTGGCCTCGATAGTGTCCGAGCAGCGCGAACACTCGATCGATCGGGTCGGGCACGTTCTTCCACGCCGGCTGGAGCAGCATGGGATGGATGCCCTGCCGGTACGCCTCCAGCACGGCGAGCAGCACGTCCTGCTTGCCCGGAAAGAAGTGATAGAGGCTCCCCGCGTTGACGTCGGCGTCGTGCAGGATGTCCGCCACGCCCGTCGACGCGTAGCCCTTGCGCGCGAAGAGCATCATCGCGGCGTAGACGATCCGATCTCTGGTGTCGGCGGCCATGGGCGCGAATTTGTTGAACGATCGTTCAACTCGCAAGAGGCCGACCGCTGCCGGGCTCGGTGACGGAGGGCGCGTCAGCTACGGGCGGTCGTCGGGTCCGAGCGTCTGACGCGGACCGGACGTGCGCCGGCGTGCCGCCTCCTCGTCTTCGATCACGGCATGCTCGCTGGTGAGCCGCCGTGCGCGGGCTGACGACGGTTCTGTCGTCGCCGTTCGCCGAAGGCGCTCCAACTGCGCGTCGGACATCTGCTCCCACCCTGGCGGCACGTCAGCCCAGGGCAACCGGCACCGCTCGCCGCCGGCGACGAGCTCGAAGCACAGCCACCCATCGCGCAGATCCTCGCGCACGCCGCGGGCGTTGACGGATGACTGAACGTCCCAGACCTGCCACGCTCGCCCCTTGTCGTCGGCGAAGACGCGTAGTGCCATGTTCCCCGATTCCCTATCACTTGATATGAGCGAGATAGGGCAAAGGCGCCGCGGTTTCCGTGAGGCAGGACACACGATGGTTCCGAGGACCGTCGCCGAATGGTGCTCGGCAGGTGGTCGGCTACTCAGGGCAGGCGTTGCTCACTCGGAATCGCGCCGCGCCGCGAGCGGAGCGCAGCCGTATCCCATGCACCAAGCGCCGCGGCGGTCTCGTAGGTGCTCACGAGAAACTCCGTGACCATCCTGTCGGGATCTCCGGACGTCCGGACCGCCTCGTAGGGCAGGATCCACTCGCGCATCTCCTGATGGTAGAAGGCGCCGGCCGGCAGAATTGCCGCCACGTTGCAGCCGGGCGGCTCCGGATACGCGTAGGCGTAGAAGGCAGGTTCGGTGACTGGCGATCCGGCGGTGCCGGGCCACCACCCGGCACTGATGCACTCGTGTGAATACGCCTCGCGCATCACGTAGTCCGGGCAGTTTGGAGCTCCGCCTGGATGCCGCGGAGCGGACCGGCCGGAGAAGCGGGTGCAGGCGAGGTCGAAGGCGCCCCACCAGAAATGCGACGGGCTGCACTTCCCCGTAAAGCCGCCGCGAAACCGCTTCAGCAGCCGATCGACCTCGACCACGGCGTGCCACCACCGATGCACAGCGTCGGCATCATATGTCTTGTGGTCCTGATCCTCCGGAAAGGGCGTCGCGTCGGGCAGCTCGTTCGGTGTGGGAACGATGTGCACCTCGACGCCGAGCTCGGCGAGCAGAGCCCGGTACTCCCGATAGAAGTCGGCGACGGACTTGTCCTCGAGCCGCAGACTTCGGATCTCGCCGCCGCTCGTCCGCGTCACGAGCAGGTCAGCGAGAATATCGAGCTCGATCTCGACCGTGCCGTCGCGATAGGGCATTGGCGACGTCGTCAGGCCGCGCGCCGTCACATAGAGCGCGCAATGCCACCAGTGATTCTCGAACGGCGCCAGCCCGAGCCGAGTCTTGCCGACGATCTGCATCCATCGGTGCAGCGTCGCATACGTCGGCAGCCAATCGTCGAGGGGCAGCGCCGGCCACGCGTGCGCTTTCATCTCGTCGAGCATTGGCCGGCTCTCTCAGTCACTCTCGATTATCGCCATGATGTTGCCTTCCGTGTCCTTGAACCACGCAGACTTCGCGCCGCCCGCAGTGGCGATGCCGTTCTTCGTCTTCAGACCCGGCATGTCGTACTCCTCGAACGTCACACCCCGCGCCTTCAACTCGGCGACTTCGCGCTCCACGTCGTCGACCGCCCAGAATGCCTGGCTCGCCCTGGACGTACCGGCATTCGGCGTCGGATAGAGGAAGCACGCGGTCCCTCCGGCGAACTCGTAGCTCACGCCACCGGCGACCTCTCGCCCCGGGATGAACCCGAGCTTTTCCTCGTAGAACCGCCGTGCTCGGGTGACGTTCGCCACCGGGATGTACGCGTACATGGGACTCTTCTGCAGCATGGACGACCTCCTAGGTGGACCAGGTGCCGAGCAGGCGACGCACGGCCACGATCTGCCCGACGTGATAGGACGTGTGGTCCACCGCGACCAGCACGGTTCGCAGATACGTCTGCCCGGTGCCATGCGGAATGCGCTCCGTCAGCGTCGCGGCGTTCCGGACCGTGAAGTCGGCCAGCGTCTGCGCGTCGGCACGAACGGAGGACAGGCACTGCAGCCAGGCGCTTTCGCTGGGCGGCTCGCTCGAGCTGGGCCAGTAGTCGTCCGGCCACTTCGGTTCGTGGTAGCTCGCGCTCGTGCAGAACTCGAGCACGTCGTGCTGCGTGCGACGAATGTGGTCCAGCAGCTCCCAGACGGAGTGCGGAAAATTGTCGGGGCGCTTGCCGCGCAACGCCGGTGCAAGGCCTTCCACCGCCCGGCTGAGCGACACGTGCGCCTGGTCCCAGTTGAGCGACGAGGCGATGATCGAGGCCCACTTCTCCAGCATGGCTTCGTTGGATACGGTCATACGTCGGTAATGTGTCGGGACACGTCATCAAACTCCCGAAGAATTCATATAGTGAGGAGGAGGCGACGCGAAAGTCCAGGCGGGTAGTGGGCTGAGCCGCTGCTGGTGCTCGTCGCCTGCCAGCGACAAAAGGGCCGAGCATTCTCAGCTCGGCCCTTGTGTACCCGGCGACGACTCGAGGCGTCTAGCGAGCCTTTGCCGCCCTGGACGTCGAGCTACCGAAGGCGTAGCTCAGGCCCGCGCCGAGGCTGTTGGCGCTGACCGTACCCGAGCCTCCTTTGGAGACCTCGTACTTCATCATCGTATAGCGGAGATCGAACGCCCATGCGCCAAGACCATATTCGGTCTGGGCGACGAAGCCAGGGGTGGGCTTGAACTCCACTCGGCTGTTCAGCGCCGAGCCGCTCGCCTCGAGCACGTTGCCGAGGTGAACCGCCGCACCACCGCCGAGCCTCAGACCAAATGGCGACCGATACATCAGCAGTCCCTCGACGGGAAAGCGTGCCCACGTTGCGTTCTGGTTCGACGCAGGCGGGATCGTCCGATACTTGACTCCGACGCTCGCCTGCACGTCGAGCGCCTGCTCGGTCGATCCGAGTAGTTGGACTGCCGCACCACCCGACAGCAGCAGACCGCCGCCCGCCGGGACGTTGGGCGTGCTTCCATCCGAGTACTGGAACTGAAGCACCTTGTCGCCGCCGAAATCGCCACCCAGTCGGACGATGCCTCGGAGGTTGCCCTGGGCCCGCGCGCGGGGCGCGATGGACGCAACGACGGCCAGTGAAGCCACGGTGAGACACAATATTCTGCTGCGCATTCGGCTCCTGCATGAGAGGAATCACATCGCGTGTGGCGTCCAGCGACAGGGACAGCCGGCGTACGAGGTCGACGAGCCGGTTCCACAGTCGCAACGTGTAAGCAGATGATCACCCATCTTGCGCGTTAAGCGCTCGCTGGACATTCTCGCTCGTCCCCACCCTCGGCTGGATCATGGAGAATATTCAGGTGCACGTGGCGCGCGCTCCGCAGGTGTACGACGCAATCGTGGTCGGCTCCG
>JBJMNM010000246.1:0-7364 GCA_045804305.1 Gemmatimonadaceae bacterium
CACGTGTACGTCGACCTTCGTGCCGGCCCGCTCGATCTCGGCGATCCTGTTGCGCGCTTCCTTGATCAGGTTCGCGTTGAACGCGCCCGCGAGACCGCGGTTGCTCGTGAGCACGATCAGGGCGACGCGCCGCTGCTCGGTCGGTTGACGCAGCAGCGGAAAGCGCTCGGCGAGATCGGGGGAATAGAGGCTCGAGATCACGTCGCCCAGCGCGTGCGCGTACGGCCGCGCCGCGACGACGCGATCCTGCGCGCGCTTCATCTTCGAGGTGGCCACCATCTCCATCGTGCGCGTGATCTTGCGCGTGTTCTCGACGGACTTGATGCGGCCCTTGAGCTCGCGACCCTTAGCCATGATTCCTCAAGATAAGATCCGAGTTGTGGCTAGCGGCTCGCAGCCGTGAGTGCGGGCTCCGCAGAGAGGGCAACCTTCTTGTACTGATCGATGCCGCGCCGCAGCTCGGTCTCGGTCTCCTTCGACAGCGCCTTCTCGGCACGAATGCGCTCGCCGACCTGCGGGAACTCGGCCCCCATGAACTCGTGGAAGCCCTTCTCCCAGGCGCGGAGCTGGTTGACGGGCACGTCGTCGATGAACCCGTTCGCCACGGCGTAGAGGATCATGACCTGCTGCTCCACCGGCATCGGCTCGTACTGACCCTGCTTGAGGATCTCCACGGTGCGCGCGCCGCGCTCGAGCTGTCGCTTGGTGGCGGCGTCGAGGTCCGAGGCGAACGACGCGAATGCCTCGAGCTCGCGATACTGTGCGAGGTCCAGGCGGAGGCGGCCGGCGACGGCCTTCATGGCCTTGATCTGCGCCGAGCCGCCGACGCGGCTGACCGAGATGCCGACGTTCACCGCAGGCCTGACTCCAGCGTAAAACAAGTCGGCCTCGAGGAAGATCTGCCCGTCCGTGATGGAGATGACGTTCGTCGGGATGTAGGCCGACACGTCGCCGGCCTGCGTCTCGATGATGGGCAACGCGGTGAGCGAGCCGCCCGGCTTCAGGATGTTCTTGCCATCGACGATCTTCGGATCGGCCGATAGCTTCGCGGCGCGCTCGAGGAGGCGCGAGTGGAGATAGAACACGTCGCCCGGGTAGGCCTCACGACCCGGCGGGCGGCGCAGCACGAGCGAGAGCTGACGGTACGCGGCGGCCTGCTTGGACAGGTCGTCGTACACGCACAGCGTGGGTTGTCCCTCGTTGTACATGAAGTACTCGGCCATCGCGCAGCCCGAGTAGGGCGCGATGTACTGCATCGGCGCCGGATCGGAGGCGGTGGCGGCGACGACGATGGTGTACTCCATCGCGCCCGCGCTGCGCAGCCGCTCCACGACCGACGCAACCGTGGACGCCTTCTGGCCGATGGCCACGTAGACGCAGATGACGCCCTGGCCCTTCTGATTGATGATCGTGTCGATCGCGATGGCGGTCTTGCCCGTGCCGCGGTCGCCGATGATCAGCTCGCGCTGGCCGCGGCCGATCGGGATCATCGCGTCGATCGACTTGATGCCGGTCTGAAGCGGCTCCTTTACCGGCTGGCGAACGATGATGCCGGGGGCTTCGCTCTCGACCTTGCGGGTGGCGTTCGAGAGGATGTCGCCCTTGCCGTCGATCGGGCGACCGAGCGCGTCGACGACGCGGCCCACGAGCGCCGGTCCGACGGGCACCTCGAGCACGCGTCCGGTGCGGCGTACCTCGTCGCTCTCCTTGAGCTTGAGGTAGTCGCCGAGGATGACGGCGCCGATGTTGTCCTCTTCGAGGTTGAGCGCGAGGGCGGTGATCGTCTCGCCGGTCTCGCTCGAGTGGCACTCGAGCATCTCGCCCGCCATCGCCTTACCGAGGCCGTAGATGCGCGCGATACCGTCTTTCACCTCGAGGATGGAGCCGACTTCCTCGACGTCGAGCTCGTGGAGGTCGGCGGCCTCGATCTCCTTGAGGAGGATGTCCTTGATCTCGCCGGGGCGGAGCGTGGTATCGGATGCCATACGGAGTAGTGGAAAGGCGGGCAACAGCCATGGTGGGGTAGCTTGTGAAATTTATCACAAGCTACCGGGAGAAGCAACTGGGCCAACTGTCGGCGGTCGGCTGGTCGGCCGGGTTCCGGTCCGCGACGACCAGAAGACTAGCACACTAATGGACCAGCTGTCTTTTGGCCCTGCCCTGCCGCCAATCGGTGCCGCCCGGCACCGCGAACACCATACCATCCGGCATGGCATCAGGCATCCGCGAGCTTCGGGTGTGGCAGGAATCCGTCTCGCTCGCCGGAGACGTGGTCCGAGCCCTCCGCCAGGGCATGCGCCGAGAGACCAAATGCGTATCCGAGGCGGCGATGACGACGGCGCTCGCGGTGGGTTCTCATGTGGCCGACGGCTACGCACGGCCCACGTCCGAAGAGCAGCGAGAGGCGTATCTCGGCGCCAAGCGCGCCCTGCTCCGCCTCGAGACAGAGCTCGCGGTGGCGCGGCACGCCGAGCTCATTCCGGCCGGCGTATTCGGAGAGCTGACCTCGCGCGCCGCGCTGGTCTCGCGCCTGATCACCGGCTACCTCGCCTTTCTCGACCGGCAGATCGCCGACGATGCCGCCCGTCCGCCGTTGGCGCCCCGCACGTTCGTCGCGCCGCTCAGCCCCGACTCCGGCCGTGCCCCCGGGTGAAGCGCTCCACGAGGTCCACCGCGCGCAGCCGCGCGAGCGACGCGGGCTTGGTTCCCACCACGCGCTGCGCCGTGCTGGAGAGATGGGACGAGCTGGCGAAGTCGAGCACCGCCGCCACGTCGCGCACGTCGTAGCCGGGATTCTTGGCCAGCTCCGCGGCCGCGATGAGGCGCACCAGATCGATCACGCGCTTGAGGTTGGGAGCGCCACCGGCGGCAAACGTGCGGCTCAGATGCTCCCGTGTGACGCCTATCGCGTCGGCCAGGAGCTGAGTACGCACCGGTCGGCCGGCCCAGGCCACGATGCCCCGCCACGCCGCCTGCTGAAGCGGCGTATCGAGCGCGAGCGGCGCCGGCGGGCTGCCCAACGCGAGGGCGAATCGGGTCGAGAATGCATGGCGCAGGACCAGATCGCGACAGACCGCATCGTCCACCGACTCCACCAACACGTCGGCGAACTCGAGGGTAGCGCATTGCGCGAGCGCCGGCGCCTCCGACGCGCGAAGCGCGCACAGGCCGTAGAAGGGCACGCTCGGAAACTCGCGCGCCAGCGCGGCGGCGCGCCACGTTTCCTCGCTGGCGGCCGCGAGGTCCACGATCGCGGCGTCCACGAGCGACGCGCGGAACGCTGCCTCCAGCTCCTCGGGAGTACGCGTCATCACGAGACGCGCGCGGCGCCGCGGAAAGGCGCTGCGCATGAGCGTACGCGCACGCTCGCGCGTGGTGTAGAGCACGATCAGCGGCGGCGGAGCCGGCGCGCGCGACAATGACGCCGCGGCCGCGGGCTGCCCGGATGGAAGCGACGGCGATGGCACGTTCACGCGTCCTCCGCGCGCTCGTCAGCGATAGCATCCAAGCCGAGCGCGAGCTGATCGGACTGCACCCGCTCGATGGATGGAATCGCCGCCGCTGGCCGTCCGCCGCCGGCGATCATCTCGTGCGCGCGGCGCAGCACCTGGCGCGCGTTCGCATAGGAGATCGCATCGGTTGCCTCGGGAAATGCCACCCACTGGCATGCGGTGATGCCCTCCGCACGCTGCGGCGCGGTCTCGCTCTGCGTCGTCTCCATGAGGAAGAAGTGGCAGACCTTGTGGATCAACCGGCCGCGAAAGCGGAAGTACCAGTCGATCGTCTCGATCATCCCGCGCAGCGAGAGATCGGCGAGCCCGGTCTCCTCGCGCACTTCGCGCACGGCGGCGTCCTCCGCGCGCTCGCCGTCCTCCAGGTGCCCCTTGGGGAAACCCCAGTTGGCGTAGCTGTCGCGGATGAGGAGGAAGAGGTGCGCGCCTTCCTCCTTCCGGTACACGACCCCACCGGCGGACGTCTCGCGCTGCGCGCGGGCACGTGTCATGACCGATCGCCCGTCAGACGCCGGCCATCGCGGCGCCAGGAATGCCCTCGTCGTCCACGGTCGGGCGCCCCTCGATGAACTGCCGGACGACAGGATCGGTGGTCTTCTGAATGTCGGCGATCGTGCCACTCCAGCGCACGCGTCCCTGGTACAGCATCGCGATGCGGGTGCCCACCGTGTACGCGCTGCGCATGTCGTGCGTGACGACCACGCCCGTGACGTGCAGCTTCTCGCGCATGCGGACCATGAGCTGATCGATCACGGCGCTCGTGACCGGATCGAGGCCCGTGGTCGGCTCGTCGTAGAGGATGTACTTGGGCCGCAGCGCGATCGCGCGCGCGATGCCGACCCGCTTGCGCATACCGCCGGACAGCTCGGCGGGAAAGCGGTCGCGCACGCCAGGCAGGTCCACGAGGTCGAGCGCTTCGTCGACGCGATGAATGATCTCGCTGTCGTCCAGCTCGCCCTGCTTGCGCAGTCCCATCGCGACGTTCTCACCGATGGTGAACGAGTCGAAGAGGGCCGCGAACTGGAAGACGTATCCGATCTTGGATCGCAGCTCGTAGAGCTCGCGTCGAGGAAGCTCGGGCACGTTGAGGCCGTCGACCCACACCTCTCCGTCATCGGGCTCGAGCAATCCGACGATGTGCTTGAGGGCGACCGATTTTCCGGTTCCGGAGTAGCCGATGATCACCATCGTCTCCCCATCGGGGATGTCGAGGGTGAAGCCGTCGAGCACGTGCTTGGGGCCGAAGGCCTTCTGGACGTTCTTGAGCTGGATCAAGGAACCGTGAACGGTGAACGGTGAGCCGTGAACGGTGACGACCTGACGTCCACCGACAGCAGAAACGTGATGCGAAGGTCGACCCGGTGCCAGACCTTGCGCCACCCTCGGCGCGTGCTCCGCCGCACAAAAACGAGCGGGGCGGCTCTCGGAGCCGCCCCGCCCTGTCTACTGCTGCTCGTACGGTGCGCCGTTCACGGTTCACCGTTCACGGGTCGTTACGCCGCGAAGCTGCCGAGCGCGCGGCCCACGTCGCCTTCGCGGAGGCGCTTCAGCGCGCGGTCGCGGAGCTGACGAACCCGCTCGCGAGTGACGCCCAGCATGGAGCCGATCTCCTCGAGCGTATGCTCGCGCCCGCCTTCGAGGCCGAAGTAGAGCCGGAGCACCTTGGCGTCCCGGGGGGGGAGCGTCGACAGCGCCTGCTCGATCTCGTCGGTGAGGAAGCGGTTCATCGCCTCTTCCTCGGTATCGGGCATCTCGTCGGCGACGAAGCGCTCGATGAGCGAGCGATCGCCCTCGGGGTCCATCGGCGCATCGAGGCGCACGTCGCTCGTGTTGAGCGCGGCGAGCGACTGCACGACGTCGACCGAGAGGCCGGTGAGCTGGCTCAGCTCTTCGGGGCTTGGCTCGCGGTTGAGCTTCTGCCGCAGGATCTCGCTCGCCTTGATGATGCGAGAAAGGTCCGCGGTGCGGTTGAGCGGCACACGGACCGTCCGTCCCTGGCGCGCGAGCGCCGAGAGGATGGCCTGACGGATCCACCAGACCGCGTAGGAGATGAACTTGACGCCCTGATCAGGATCGAACTTCCGCGCCGCGGTGAGCAGCCCGACGTTCCCCTCACCGATGAGGTCGATGAGCGGCAGGCCGCGATTCTGATACTTCTTGGCGACGGAGATGACGAACCGGAGGTTGCGCTTGACGAGCTCCTGGAGCGCATCCGGATCGCCGGCGCGAATCTTCTTGGCCAGCTCGATCTCCTCGGTGCCCTTCAGCAGCGGATACGTGGAGACTTCGTACAGGTACTGATCCAGAATGTCGCGCTCTGGCTCGTTTGGCGCGATCCCGGCTGGAGCCGCGCGGCGGCGACGTGGCTTCTTGAGTTCTGTCATGGGTGCCTCGAACAGGTCCTACGCGTGAGAGTAGGCATCTATGAGCTGCGACGACCGAATCACATTCGTTCGAGAGCCGTCAGGATGACGGACCGAACGCGGTATCGCTGGGCTACTGTGAGAAGTGGTCGGCCGCGCGTCGTACATGCGGACGCGAGACCGACGTGACGGTGCTCGGGACCGCGGGTCCCGAGGCGGTGCAAAATACCGGCCTAACTCGTTTCCGCCAGCCCTGATTTCTTGACATCACATATACCCTCGGCTATGTTTGGTGGTTCCTGCCGGGAGCGATTGCTGTCTATTGCCACCGGGCTGGCACGTTGTTCTGGTTTTCGTGCTCGTCTGTGGGTCGGCGCGGCGATGGTGGACGTGATGTCGTTCTCGCAGGGCCCGGGGGTGTAGCTCAGTTGGGAGAGCGCTTGAATGGCATTCAAGAGGTCAGGGGTTCGATTCCCCTCACCTCCACTGGGCCGGCATGATGAGCGGGTATTCGTGATGTCGGCGTGCGCGGGAATAGCTCAGTTGGTAGAGCACAACCTTGCCAAGGTTGGGGTCGCGGGTTCGAGTCCCGTTTCCCGCTCTGTTGCTTCAATGACGTGGTCGCGTGCACTGCTGACGCCATGGGATCAAAGGGAAACGGTGCGGCGTCGTTCTCGCCGGACGCCGAGTTGGGCGGTTAGCTCAGTTGGTTAGAGCGCCACGTTGACATCGTGGAGGTCACAAGTTCGAGTCTTGTACCGCCCATTTAGTTGCCCTCGGCGAGTTGCCGAGGGCTTTCTTTTTCCCCTGCACGCTGGCGCGACCGCCCGGCCACGCGGGTTGACTGAGGTGCGTGATTCGTCTATTATCCGCGTCTGCATTCGACCTGCTCGCAGGACGGATGTAGTCGTCGTATCGAGAGCGCCCGTAGCTCAATTGGATAGAGCATCTGACTACGGATCAGAAGGTTGGGGATTCGAGTTCCTCCGGGCGCATCGGCGATGTCTTGAGAATGTCAGGTGTGGTTCGGCGGGGCGTAGCGTAGCCCGGTAGCGCGCCTGCTTCGGGAGCAGGAGGTCGCTGGTTCAAATCCAGTCGCCCCGACCATCGCCAATGCAAGCTGGCACAACTGTCGAAGCCCCCGGATCGTTGACGCGATTCGGGGGCTTCGCGTGAAAGGTCCGAGAAGCTCTCTGGCGTGCCTCCAGCGCACTGGCGCACGAGACGACCGAACTCATGCAGTAGGCGCGCAAGGCTCGCCGACGGCTCATTACCAGGGTTCATGCGGATGGAAATCCCGGGAGCGCCGGCCAGCAGCGCCGGAACAGAGGTCGACGCCCCTGCGGCTGGGCACGTCGCTTCAACGGCGCCCGCCATGGTCGTGGCAGTGGAGGCCACGCGCCTGACCCGCGAGCTGCGCGGCATCGGGCGCTACGTGCGCGCCCTCCTGCCCCGCCTCGTGGCGCACCGCGCCGGACTTCGTCTCGAG
>JBJMNM010000247.1:0-2539 GCA_045804305.1 Gemmatimonadaceae bacterium
CACGTCCATCGCCACGATGCGGCCGTCGCGCGCGAGTCCGGTTCGATGACGCACGATCGACGGATGACGCTTGGTGGTGGCGACCATGTCCTCGACGCGGTCGTACACGATCTTCACCGGCCGGCCGGACTTGAGCGCGAGGAGCGCTGCATGGCCGGCGATCATGGAGGGGTACTCCTCCTTGCCGCCGAACCCGCCGCCGGTCTCGGTCTGGATGACGCGCACCTTCGCGTCCGGACCGAGAAGGCTCTTGAGCGCCTTGAGGGCATAGAAAGGACATTGGAGCGAGCCGTGCACGGCCACGCCCCCCTCCTGCGGCACGGCGATCACGCCGTTCGTCTCGATGTAGACGTGCTCCTGATGCCCCGTACGGTAGGTTCCCTCGATCACGACGTCGGCGCCGGCGAGCGCGGTGTCGACGTCACCCTTGAGGATGTGGATGTCCTTGAACGACGTGGTGGCGCGCTCCGGGTCGAGCACCGGCTCGGCGACGTCGTAGTCGATGTGCACCTTCGCGGCGAGGAGCGCCTCCTTGTCCTCGTGCGCGAGGAGCAGGATCGGCTCGGCCATGTGATTGACCGTGTGCTCCACCAGGAACGGCTGATCGTCGTCGATCAGTGCCACGACATTGCGGCCCGGAATGTCGCGATGGTCGACGATCGTGAAGCCCGTCGTATCGAAGTCGAAGCGGATCGCGCGCACGGTGCCATGCGCGATCGTCGAGCGCACGGTGCGGCCGTGCAGCATGCCCGGCATGACGATGTCGTCGGCATACCTGGCGCGACCGGTCGCCTTGCCGATCCCGTCCTTGCGAGACACGCTCCTGCCGACCGCGGTGGGCATGGCGGTAAGAGAGTGAATGAAGGGCGGGGGCGCAAGACGGAACAGCTCGTGAACCGTTCACGGTAAACGGTTCACGGTACAGTCGTGCCAACTCTCCTCAAACGGGGAAGAGCATCTCCCTGTACTTCGGCATCGGCCACAGCTCGTCCGCGATCTTGAGCTCGATCGCATCACTGGACTCGCGGACCGCGGCCATCGCATCCGCACCGGCGCTCGTGAGGAACTTTGCCTGCTTGGGCAGATCGTCGTGCAGCGCCTCCGCTTTCGCGATCGCGGAGTCCAGGGCATCGCGGCGCGAGCGGAGCGCGGCGATCAGCTCGCCGATCTCATTCGCCGCGGCCACCTGCGGCACCTGCTTGATTCCGGCGGTCACGGCATGTGATGCCGACGTCGCCAGCTGACCGGAATAGGTGAACGCCGCCGGGAGCACGAGCGTGTCGATGATCTCCTTGAGCGTGTGCATCTCGATCAGCATGTCCTTCACGTACCGCTCGAGGCGCACGTGGTATCGAGACTCCAGCTCCGCCTTGTTGAAGATGCCGAGCCTGGTGAGAAGGTTCCGCGACTGCTTCGTGACGAGCTGCTCGAGCGCCTCCGGCGAGCGGCGCAGGTTGGGCAGCCCGCGCTTCTCCGCTTCCTTCACCCACTCCTCGGCGTAGTTGTTCCCCTCGAAGCGGATGTTCGCTGTCTCCTTGAACACGTCGCCCACCACCTTCAGCACCACGTCGTCCACCGACTTGCCGCGCTTGAGGTTCGCCTCGATCGCCTCGCGAATCTCGTCGAGCGCCTCGGCCACGGCCGCGTTGAGCAGGACGATCGGGAAGGCGATCGACGCGGACGATCCCACAGCCCGGAACTCGAACTTGTTTCCCGTGAAGGCGAACGGCGACGTCCGATTGCGGTCGGTGTTGTCCTTCTCGATCTCCGGCAGCCGCGCCACGCCGAGCTTGAGCATCGCCTGCGCCGCGTTGGTCGAGGCCTTTCCGGCGGCGATCGATTCGATCACCTGTGTCAGCATCGAGCCCATGAACACGGAGATGATCGCCGGCGGCGCCTCGTTGGCACCCAGCCGGTGCTCGTTGCCGCTCGACGCGATCCCCGCGCGGAGCAGGCCCGCATGCCGGTGCACGCCGCGCAGCACCGCCGCGAGGAACACGAGGAAACGCAGGTTCTGATGGGGCGTCTTCCCCGGCTTGAGCAGGTTGAAGCCGTCGATCTCCGGGTTGTCCGCGGCGATGGACAGCGACCAGTTGCAGTGCTTGCCGGACCCATTGATGCCGGCGAATGGCTTCTCATGCAGGATCGCCTGGAGATCGTGGCGCAGCGCGACCTTCCGCAGCGTCGCCATCACGAGCTGGTTGTGGTCCACCGCGATGTCCGTCTCCTCGTACATCGGCGCCATCTCGAACTGCGAGGGCGCGACCTCGTTGTGCCGCGTCACGATCGGCACGCCGAGCTTGTACAGCTCCGTCTCCACCTCGGAGATGCAGGCCTGGATGCGCTCCGGGATGCCGCCGAAGTAGTGGTCCTCGAGCTGCTGCCCGCGCGGTGGCGGCGCGCCGACGAGCGACCGGCCGGCCATCACGAGATCGGGCCGCTGCGCGAAGTGCTCGCGATCGATCAGGAAGTACTCCTGCTCGGGACCCATCGTGGTGTACACGCGCTGGACGCCCTTGTCGCCCAGCACCTCGAGCAG
>JBJMNM010000248.1:0-3583 GCA_045804305.1 Gemmatimonadaceae bacterium
CTCACGTCGTACGACCACACGTTCGACACGCCATCGCGATCGCTGAGGAAGTAGACGACGTTGTCGCCGATCCAGGCCGGGTCCATCTCCTTGGAGTCCTGCCAGGGGACCGTAGTCACTTCGTGACTGCTCAAGTCCTCGATCCAGATCGGACGGTTCTGGCCACCACGATAGTTGCGGCGCTCCTCATCCCACGAGTTGTTCATGCGATACGCGATGCGCTTGCCGTCGGGGCTGATCTTTCCCTGATATGCGCGCGGCATCGGCATCGGTCGTTCCGGGCCACCGTCGGTGGACACGAGATAGAAGCGGGGAACACCCGTCGGCGCGTTGGTGGCCCGCCCGCTGGCGAACACGATGTCTTTCCCGTCCGGCGTCCACCCCTGCACGACGTCGGCGCCGGGATGGAAGGTCAGCCGCTTCGGCTCTCCGCCATCGGCTGACACGACGTATACGTCGACGTTGCCGGCGTACTGTCCGGAGAAGGCGACGAGACTGCCGTCCGGTGACAGCTTCGGGTTCGACGCCTCGCCCGCGAAGCTCGTCAGGCGCCGTGCAGTGCCGCCGCCTCTCGGGACGATCCAGACGTTGCCCGCGTGGGCGAAGGCGATGTTGCGGGTGCTCACGCTCGGGCTGCGGAGCATGCGGGTCTGGGCGTGGGCCGGCAGGACGGCGGCGAGGCACGCGGCGAGCGCGACGGCAAAACGGGACATTGGGCGTGTGACGAGGGAGGGCGCGAGGGCGGGCGGCCAGACGTTATCCCGCCGCGCGAAGGCTGTCTACGTCAGTCCGCTGCCGGAAGGCGGAGCGTGAACGTGCTCCCCACGCCGACCTCGCTCGTCACCGAGAGCGTCCCGTGCATCCCCTCGGCGAGCGTGCGCGAGATCGCGAGCCCGAGCCCCACACCCTCGCCCGGCGCATTCAGTCGGCGGCCCACCTGCACGAACGGATCGAAGACGGCCTCGAGCTTCTCGGAGGGAATCCCGAGGCCGGTGTCGCTGATGTCCACACGCACCTGATCGCCCTCGCGCGCGCACGACGCCACGACGCGCCCTCCGGATGCGGTGTACTTGGCGGCGTTGCCGAGCAGGTTGAGGAGGATCTGGCCGACCCGCTCCTCGTCGGCCATCGCGATCGGGCTGGGCGTCGGCGTCTCCACCACGCACGCGATTCCCTTCGCCATGAACTGGGGGCTGACCAGCTCCTCGATGCGCTTCATCACCTCGCAGACGTCGACCGCGGCGATCTCGAACATCGTCTGCCCGGTGTCGATCTTGGCGAAGTGCAGCACGTCATTGATGAGCGTCATCAGGTGGCGATGGCTGCGCTGCATGCGCTCCAGATCCGTGCGCTGCGCGTCGGTGAGCGGTCCGCGCAGCTCCAGCATCAACAGGTCGAGGTAGCCGCCGAGCACATTGAGCGGCGTGCGCAGCTCGTGACTCATCGTCGCGAGGAAAGTCGTCTTGGCCGCGTTGGCGTCCTCCGCCTCGCGCCGCGCCGCGTGCTCGCGCTCCACGTCGGTATTGGTGCCGAACCATCGCGTCACGCTGCCGGCCGTGTTGCGCACGGGCTCAACGCGGGTGAGGAATTGGCGGAACACGCCGTCAGCGTCGCGGAGCGGAAAGGTCATCTCGAACGGCTCGCCCGTCTCGATGGAGCGCGTCCACGCCTCCATCACCTTGGGCAGCACTTCGGGATCGTGCACCGACTGCCACCCCCACCCTTCCATCTGCTCGGGCGTGGTGCCGGTGTAGGTGTACCACCGCTCGTTGTACCAGTCGATGAACCCGTCGGCGCGCGCCGTCCACGCCAGCGTTGGAATCGAGTTGGCGAGGGAGCGGAGCTGCGCCTCGCTCTCCCGGAGCATCGATTCGGCACGCACGCGGTCGGTGACGTCGATGCCCTGCTGGAGGACGCCGGTCACGTTGCCGTCGCCATCGACCAGCGGCTGAAACACGAAATCGAACCAGCCCTGCTCGAGCTCTCCGTCCCGCATCACCTGCACGTACGCTTCGCGCGCCGAGTAGGGCTCGCCGGTGTGGAAGACGCGGTCGAGCAGCGCCTCGTAGCCCTGCGCGGCGATCTCGGGGAGCGCCTCGCGGAATGTCTGTCCGGCGCGAACCCGCCGCCCGACGAGCCGATCGTATCCGCTGTTGGCCAGCACGAAGCGATGCTCCGGACCGACCGTCACGCCCACCGCCGCGGGCGCCTGCGCGAACACCGTCTGGAGCTGCCGCTCGGCCGCCTCGGCGAACCGGCGCGATGCTTCGGCCTCCTCGGTGCGCTCCTCCAGCTGCGCGGCGGTTGCGTGAAGCTCTTCGGCCTGCGCCTCCAGCTCCACCGCGCTGTCCTGAAGCTCCCGGTTGGCCAGCTCGAGCTCGACCCGCTGCGACTCGAGCTCCACGTTCCGCTTCTCCAGCTCCACGATCAGCTCGCGCCGCTCTCGCTCGGCGCGCTCGTGCTGGTTGACGTTCTCCACCTCGTGCAGGATGCCGATGATGTCGCCCGATGCGTTCCGCACGGGAACGCTCGAGAGCTCCCAATAGTTCTCCTCGTATTCGCCGGGCTTGTCATCGATCGGGAGATCGTAGCGCTGTACCGGCAGCACCACGCGACTGCCGTTCATGGCGTCGAGCAGTGACCGCGCCACGCGGTGGGACCCCTGCTCCTGGCCTGTCTCGGCGCTCTCGGGGAAGGCGTCGAACAGGGGCATCCCCACGAGCCCCTCGCGCTGCTTACGCGTCACGCGGAGGTAGGCGTCGTTGACGTCCAGGATGGTCCACCGCGGCGGGTCGGGCGCCACGATGATCCCGGCATGGCGCGACTGGTGAAAGGCCAGCAGCGCGGCGTCGAGCGGGGCGATCTCTGAGGACATCCGTACAGGCGTGGTTCGGGGCAGTGGGTCTGGACGCCTTTTAGGCACCTCTCGTGCTAGCGGAAGGGCCGCTTGGGGGGTGCCTCATCTGCGGAGGGGCGAGCCCGAGCGGCAGTCACCCGATCGGCTTTACCTGCTCGACCGCCACAGCCGGCACGTTCAGCTCGCGCATCATCTGATTGAACGCCGCGACCTCGCCCGCCTCGAGCGCACGCTCCCGACCGATCAGCGCGTCCGCTTTCCCGGACAACTCCCTGTACACCCCCACAGCCTGCTCCGTCGGTCCGCGCTCGAAGCTCTGGGCCATCCGGTTCACGTTCAGGAGCTGGTTGTACAGCTTCACCGGATAGTGCAGCGTGATCTGATCGCGCTCGGAGTGCACGTCGGCGAGCTCGGCGCGAATGGCCTCGAGCTTTCCCTTCAGGCTGGTGGCCGCCGAGGAGACGCGCTTGGCGTACGGCGCATCCTTGGTCTGATCGGCGCGTGCGGTGAGCTGCTGCTGAAGGGTCGCAATCCGTTTCACGTTGTCGCTGATCGCGTTCAGCGTGGCCACCGTGCGCCTGGCGAGATCGTACGACGCAGCCAGCTCGGCCGGCGTGGCGCCGATGCGGGGATCGTCGACCACCTGGAACGACTGCGTGCGCGTCTGCCCGTTGGCGGTGAGCCGCATCGAGTACCTGCCCGGCAGGACCATCGGCCCCTCGGTCA
>JBJMNM010000249.1:0-5000 GCA_045804305.1 Gemmatimonadaceae bacterium
AGAACGCCCAATTCTCGCCGCGCTCGAAGCTGCGGATGAGTGGGTGCCGGGTCTCCTGAAAGTGCTTCGTCGCATGCTTGCCGGGTGAGCTGTCGCAGCAGCCCACGTGGCCGCACTTGAGGCAGAGTCGCAGATGCACCCAGCGACTTTTCGTCTTCAGACACTCCTCGCAGCCATCCGGCGTGCGTGGCGTCTCGGTGCGGACCTGCTTCAGGTGCGTGCAGGACGGGCTCATGTGGCCACTCCCGGATGTGCGTGAAAGAAACCGACCGCGTGCGAGCACCACGTTCACCGTCGTCGGTGCTTCCCTCTGGCCGCTACGCTCTGCGGGTCAGGGCGGCAGCGATGAGACTGATGCCGATCAACAGCAGCAGCCCTCCAACGAGTCGCCGAAAGATCGACTCCGGTAATCGACTCAACAACGGTACGCCGAGAAAGGTCCCAACCGTCACGCCGATCGACAGAACGATCAACAGATGCGTCTGCCCGGCGATTACCGAGCCCGCAGACAGCAGATAGATGGGCACCCTGGCTGCATCCACGACCAGCGCCGTCGCGGTGGCCGTCGCCACGAGTTGTCGCGGCCGCAGCCTGAAGCCGAGAAGGGCGGCGGCGCGAATGCCGCCCTGGTTCCCTACCAGACCGCCGAACAGTCCAGACAGCACGCCGCCCAGCAGGCGCCAGAAGCGAGTCTGGGGCAGGGGCAGAGGGCGGCTGGCGAGCTCGGTGACGCCCGCGAGCACCAGGAGGACGCCAAGGATGATGGTCAACACGGGACTCGCCAGCCGCGCCTGCAGGGCGGCCCCCGCGAGTCCTCCGATCGCGCTCGCGACGCCGAACTGCCTGAACGTCGGCGCATCGACATCCGACCGCAGCCGCACCCATCGGATCGTCGTCGCGAGCGCGTGCGGGATGGCCAGCACCGCCACCGCATGCGCTGTCGGCATCGACACGATCAGCACCGGCGTGAGAAGGCTACCGATGCCAAAGCCGGAAACGGCCGCAATGCTTCCTGCCAGCGCCGCGACGATGAGTACGACCGCATCGGACGACATCAGCCGTTCACGTCCCTCCTTCTGTCTGTCGAGCAGGCTCGAAGAGCTCGATCGGATTCCCGTCTGGATCTTCCAGCTGAATCTGTCGGCCGCCCGGACCAGCTTCCATCTGATTGCGAAACGTCACGCCCGCGTTCTTCAGCGCCTCGATCCGCGCCGGAAGGTCCGTCACTCGAAGGACCACGCGATTCCATCCGCCCGGCCTCTGGGACTCGCCGCTTGGCATGGGACGGGATCCCGACGCGCCCGGCCCACTGAGCAGCAACATGAAATCTCCGAGCGACACGCTCGCGAACGCGGGAAGTTGCTGATGTACCAGCCTGAAGCCGAGATGCTCCGTGTAGAAGGCCGTCGCCCGCGCGACGTCCTTCACCTGATAGCGTACGCCGTGCACGCCAAAGGTCCCCCGGGGCTCCCCACGCCCGCGTTCATTGGCCGCGGTGGACGATCCTTTCTGGGTCTCGCTCATCCAGGCTCCTCCGGTTGCTCGCCGCGATACAAATGAAGGTGAGCGCCAGGCGCACCCGTGAGATGCGCAGACTAGCAACGGGAGCGAGCGCGGTATTGGAGAAAATTGACCCTACTCGACCAGCGGCATTAGTCCACGCGCCTGATCACGAGTTCGCTTGCTGCAACGTCCAGGCCCCTCCAGACTCTGCTTGCGTGCGAGTTACGGGCGCCTTTCCAGATCCCGTATTCGTCGCACCATCACCGATCCTGCTGACAGCGGGGAGGGAGCACATGAGATTCGAGGAGCGCAGCGTCCCACTCGGGAGTGTCGGGGATCAGGGCGTTCGGCGCACCGGTGCCGACGAAGCGACGAGCCAGGGACGTGTCGAGGCCCGCAACATGGAGCTGATGCAGACGCTCGACGACGCCTGGAACGCGCAGGACCTGGAGACCTTCGGAAAGCGGCACAAGGACGATGTCGTGGTGAAGTGGCCGGGCCAACCTCCGACTCATGGCATCGAGGCGCATCGCCAGGAAGCGCTCGACTTCTTCAGGACGTTCCCCGATCAGCACCTCGACAACCGGCCCTACAGGACCTTCTTCGCGTCAGGCGAATGGACGTGCTCCATCGCGCGCTTCACCGGCACGATGACCGGCCCGATGAAGGCACCCGATGGAAAGGAGATACCCCCGACGGGCAAATCCTTCGAGGTCGACTTCTGCACGGTCGCGCGCTGGGATGACGACGGCCGGATCATCGAGGAGAATCTGTTCTACGACCTCGTCGGGTTCATGAAGCAGATCGGGCTCGGCAAGTAGGCGGTTCACTCACCGTTTCAGTCTCGTCAGGTTGGCAAGGTGGCGGCGGAGAAGGGGCGTCTCACCGCGCGGCGCGCAACGCGCTAGAATTTCCGCGTCTCGCGCAGCGTTTCGGAAGAACCCTGCCTCCTCATCATCCCATGCACTCCACCTTTCGCAAGGCGGCGGACGTCGCCTCCGCCGCCGTCGGCTCACCGTGGGCGTTCGCCGCGGCCACTATCATCGTGCTCGCGTGGGCCGCCACGGGCCCGGTGTTCCACTTCTCGGATACCTGGCAGCTCGTCATCAACACCGGGACCACCGTCGTCACCTTTCTCATGGTGTTCCTCATCCAGAACACCCAGAACCGCGAAGCGCGAGTGACTCAGCTCAAGCTGGACGAGCTGATCCGGGCGGTCTCCGGCGCGCGGAACTCCCTGGTGGACATGGAACACATGTCCGACGAGGAGCTCGCGCAGTTGCAGGCCGAGTTCGAGACGCTGCGCGACAGGACCGCCGTGCGCCGCCAGCGGCGGCGGGAGAAGACCGAGTGAGGTTCGACTATCGCCCCGCCGCCTTGTTCAGCGCCACCGCCGCGCGGATGAGCCGCTTGAACGCAGCCTCATCGATCTCGTCATCCTTACGGATATCGATCGCGCGCCGCGCGTTGCCTTCGAGGCTGGAGTTGAAGAGTCCTGACGGATCCTCGAGCGACGCGCCCTTCAGGAACGTCAGCTTCACCGCGCTCTTGTACGTCTCGCCAGTGCAGATGATGCCGTCGTGAGACCAGACCGGCACGCTCCACTTCCACTCCTCCACGACCTCGGGGTCGGCCTGCTTGATGAGCGCGCGGACACGGGAGAGCGTCTTGCCCCTCCAGTCGTCCAGCTCCTCGATCTTCGCGTCGATCAGGCGGGAAGGGGATTCGCCCTTGGGCGTTGCGCTCTTTTTCATACGGTCTGACGCGCCTCCATCATGGCGCGGCCGTCTGCACGCAGCAGCTTACGATAGAAGACGTATGACAAGGTCCAGAGCACCGCGGTGCCCGCGGCCCAACTCCACTTCGACACATCATCTCCCACCGACAGGTGCGCGATGAGCGCCGAGCCGAGGGTGATGGCGAAACCCGCGTATGCCCATTCCTTGAGCCGGTCGGGAGCAGGGAGGAGGAGCACGAGGATTCCCGCCAGCTTGAGCCACGACAGCTCGACGCGGAAGTAGTCCGGGAAGCCGAGGTGGGTGAAGGCCTCGGCCACCTGCGGAAGCCGGAGCTGCGCATAGGCGGTGAAGCCCATCTGAAGCGCGAAGAGCGATGTGGCGATCCAGTAGCCCCTCGCGATGCCCCTGGTCTGGTTCATTGGTCCATCCTCTCGAGAAGGTCGACGAGCTTCCCGCCCATCATCTTCCAGCCGTAGCGCGCGCCGTTGAGGTTCCGCTTCTGGTGCGGCTTGAAGCCGGACTGCACGAGCGACAGGCGCGTGCCCGACGCCGTCGGCGTGAGCGTGAACGTCACGACGGTATCGATGTCGCCGACGACCCACGTGTAGCTGAGCTTCCGGTGCGCGTCGATCTCCACGAACCGGCCGCTCACGATGCCGTCCCACCCGGGCTGCGGCGGCGCCTTGAACGTGAACGCCGCCCCTGGCTCGAGCTCGAGCTCGACGACCGGCAGGAGCCACTCCGCGAGCAGCACGGGGTCGGTGAGCGCGCGCCACACCTTCCCGGGCGCGTGATCCAGATCGAACGCGAACGATATCGACTCTGTCTGCGATGGTCCCGTCGTGTCGATCGACGTCATTCGTCCATCTTCTCCAGCAACTGTTCGAGGCGATCGACGTGCTCCGTCCAGAAGGCGCGGTAGTGCGCGATCCAGTCGATGAGCGGCTTCATCCCGCGCGGCCGCACCCGGTAGTAGACGTTGCGCCCGTCGCGCCGACCGTTCACCAGACCGGCGTCCTTCAGGGTGGCGAGGTGCTGCGAGACCGCCGGCTGCGAGATGTCGAAGCGCGCGGTGAGGTCCTTCACCGCCGCTTCGCCCCGCGTCAGCGACTCGAAGATCGCTCGGCGGCTGGGGTCCGCCAGCGCGTGGAAGATCCGGTTCTGTGTTGCGGCCGCGCTCTGCATGCATAACTAATAAGTGTGTACTTATTGATTGTCAAGCGCCGAGGGGAGCTGGCCGACGGGGGGCGGCTCGCTGGGCCTGTTGCGCCCGGGGACACGTCTGCATGCTTTGGTCGCCCGCAGGCCGCGCCTCACCGACTCGAGATCACCGACCATGACAATGGATCGTCGTCGCTTCCTGGCCGCGTCGTCCGCGGCACTGGTGTTGGGAAAGAGCAAGCTGCCGCGGGTGGACTACGACGAACCGTCCGAGAACGCCGAGCCGCCCGAGATCGGTCGAAGCATTCAGGAGCGGGTCATCTCGGTCCATACGACAGCCGAAAAGAGCGACTACCGACTCTCGCCCACCGGCACCCTGTCGTTCAAGCCGATGGGTCAGCCGGCGGAGACCCAGATCTGCGTCTTCGTCGATCCGTCGAAGAGAGCTCAGACGATGCTGGGCATCGGCGGCGCGCTCACGGATGCCTCAGCCGAGACCTTCGCCAAGCTGCCGCCCGCCAGGCAGCAGGAGCTGCTGGATGCCTATTTCGACCCCACGAAAGGCATCGGCTACACGCTCGGGCGAACGAACATCCA
>JBJMNM010000250.1:0-6687 GCA_045804305.1 Gemmatimonadaceae bacterium
ATGCGCCGCGCATCATCGTGCGTCCGCCGACGGCGACCTCGGCGAGCGGACGGCCGTCCTCGTTCTGGAATGCCAGGCGATCATTCAGGAAGCCAAGGGCCTCGACCTCGTCCCCCACGCCGAGGGCCTGGGCCGCGTTCAGGCCGTTGGGGGCGAGGTTGAGAAAGAGTCCCGCCCCATCGCGCGGTGAGGGCGCGGCTTCGTATACGGTGGTCCGGAGTCCGAGCCGTGCGAGGCCGAGCGCGACGGCCGGACCGGCCACGCCGGCCCCGACGACGATCGCGTCCGGCCCGCGGTTCACGTTTGCATCCATGGCGCACACCCCCTTCAAGAGCTACACTCGACAAGCCTCAGCGGCTTGATAGTTTAGTTTCTAAGATATCCAGAAAATAAGGAGCGCGTCGGTGGTGTCAAGGACGGGGGCGGGGCGGGCGGACTTGCTACAGGCGATCGCGCGCGGCGGCGGCGAGCTCGCAACGGTCACGGTGATGTTCCATACCGCCATCGCCGACCGGCTGGGACTCACGCCGAGCGACTACCGGGTGTTCGAGTTCGCGCTGCAGTACGGACCGGTGACCGCGGGCCAGCTCGCCGAGGCCACCGCCCTCACCACGGGCGCGATCACGGGGGTGATCGACCGGCTCGAGGCCCTTGGCTATGTGAAGCGCGTGAAGGACCCTGCGGACCGGCGGAAGGTCTTCGTGCACGCGACGATGAGCTCCAAGGCGCGGCAGCGATTGACGAAGCTCTTCGCCCCGATGGTCGAGGGGGTGAGCGCACTCGCGGCATCCTATTCGGACCAGGAGCTCGCGGCGATCGTCGACTACTTCAGGCGCGTCATCGAGCTGATGCACGCCGAGACTGTACGCATTCGCGCGGCGACGGGTCCCTAGCCGAGCGGCGTCCCCTGCCGTGCCGGCCGACTGAGCACGCGCTAGCTGGAACCCAGAAGGAGAACCGACCACCGACGTTGAACGTACGACCGTCGAGCATCGACCTTACGTCGGTCGTGCGACACGAGGATCATGAATGCGACACGGGGCCGGTCCGTCTCAGGACCGGCCCCACATCACATCATGACCGACGGTGCTTACTGCACCGCGTTGATCATGTCGAAGATCGGCAGGTACATGGCGACCACCATGCCGCCGACGACCACGCCGAGGAACACGATCATCACCGGCTCCATGAGGCTGAGCAGGCCGGAGACGGCGGCGTCCACCTCCTCGTCATAGAAGTCGGCGATTTTGGAGAGCATCTCGTCCAGACCACCGGTCTGCTCGCCGACGGCGATCATGCTGATGACCATCGGCGGGAAGACCTGCGATTTCTGGAGCGGGGCGGAGATCGTTTCACCGCCGGCGATCGAGGCGCGCGATTCCATGATCGCGTCCTGGATGACGCGGTTGCCCGATGTCTTGGCGGTGATCTCGAGGCCGTCGAGGATGCTGACGCCCGAGCCGATCAGCGTGCCCAGCGTGCGCGTGAAGCGCGACACGGACGACTTGCGGAGCACGTCGCCGAGGATCGGCGCCTTCAGCATCAGGCGGTCGATCACCAGCTTTCCGTCGTTCGACGCGTAGTACTTCTTGAACAGCACGCCGCCCACGTAGAGCCCGCCGCCCACCATCCACCAGTAGCCCTGGAGGAATGCCGACATGCCGATCACGACGCGCGTCGGCAGCGGCAGGGCCAGACCCACGCTCGCGAACATCTTCTCGAAGACCGGGATGACGAAGATGAGCAGGACGATGATGGCGACGCCCGCCACGCTCATGATGACGCCCGGGTAGATCATGGCGCCCTTCACCTTGCGGACGAGGGCGTCGTTCTTTTCCATGAACGTCGCCAGTCGCATGAGGATGGTGTCGAGAATACCACCCGCCTCGCCGGCGGCGACCATGTTGACGTAGAGGTCGGTGAACGCCTTCGGATGCTTGCGCAGCGCGTCGGCCACGGTGTGCCCGGACTCGACGTCGAACACGACGGCGAGGGTCACGTCCTTCAGCGCCTTGTTCTCGCTCTGCTTGGCCAGGATGTCGAGCGCCTGCACGAGCGGCAGACCGGCGTTGATCATCGTGGAGAACTGCCGCGTGAAGATCACGATGTCGCGCATCGAGATCTTGCCGCCCTTCTTCTTCTGCGTGTTGGCCGCCTGCTTGGCCTCGTCGATCTTGACGACGTTCAGCCGCTGCTTGCGCAGCTGCGCCACGACCTCGTCGCGGTTGGGTGCCTCGATCGTCGCGGTCTTGAGGTCGCCGTTGAGGGCGCGCGCGGTATAGGTAAAGGCTGGCATGTGATCGTCCTCGAAGGAATGCGTACCATGAACCGACGAGCGTCGTTCCTACCTTTTTCCCGCCATCGGAGCCCCACCGGGCTTCTTCGCAGCGTCGTCCTCGGGGTTCTGCCCGATCATGCGCAGGAACTCGTTCGGGTCGTGCGACGAGCGGAGGCACTCGTCGAGCGCGACCTCACGATTCATGTACAGGTTGTACAGGGCGTCGTTCATCGTCTGCATGCCGAACTTCTTGCCCGACTGCATGGTGCTGTAGATCTGGTGGATCTTGTCGTCGCGGATCAGCGCGCGAACGGCTGGCGTGACGACGAGGATTTCCGCCGCCATGGCGCGGCCGCGCCCCTTCGCCTTCGGCAGCAGCGTCTGCGTGATCACGCCCTCGAGCACGAAGGCGAGCTGCGCGCGCACCTGGCTCTGCTGATGGCTCGGGAAGACGTCGATGATGCGGTTGATCGCCTCGGCCGCGCTGTTGGTGTGCAGCGTGGCGAACGCGAGGTGGCCGGTCTCGGAGATCGTCAGCGCGGCCTGGATCGTGTCCAGGTCGCGCATCTCACCGATGAGGATGACGTCGGGGTCCTGCCGCAGCGCGTACTTGAGCGAGGCCTGGAAGCTCTTGGTGTCCGAGCCGACCTCGCGCTGATTGACGATGCAGCCCTGATGGCGGTGGATGAACTCGATCGGGTCTTCCACCGTGATGATGTGGCCCTTTCGATCCTTGTTGATCTTGTCGATCATCGCGGCGAGCGTGGTCGACTTGCCTGACCCGGTCGGCCCCGTGACGAGCACGAGCCCGCGCGGCCGTTCGGCCATCTTGCGGATGACGTCGGGAAGATGGAGGTCGTCGAACGTCTTGATCGAGAAGGGAATCTGCCGGATGACCATGGAGACGCAGCCGCGCTGCTTGAAGCAGTTGCCGCGGAAGCGCGCGAGGTTCTGGATGCCGAACGAGAAGTCGAGCTCGTCCTCCATCTCGAACCGCTTCTTCTGGTTCTCCGTCAGCACGGAGTACGCGAGCTGCATCGTGTCCTTCGGCGACATCACGAACTCGAGGTTCGAGCTCTGGATCTCGCCATCGATGCGCATCTTGGGGCGCTCCCCCGCGGTGATGTGCAGGTCGGACGCGTCCCGCTCGATCATCTCCTCGAGGAGGACGCGCAGGTTGACGCTGGACGCGAGGACGGGTGCAGTCATCTGGAGAGGGTGAGACGGTGAGACGGTGACGGCGATAGGCCGGCGTTTGTCAGCGAAGGATCACGTCACGGCTCACGAGTAGGACGACCGACTACCCCAGGCGGAACAGGCCCTACGCGGACGTTTCCCGGACCACCTGCTCGAGCGTCGTGATCCCCTTCATCACTTTCATCCAGCCGTCCATCCGAAGGGTGAGCATGCCCTCCTCCACCGCGGCGTCGCGGATCTCGGCGGCACCCACGTTCTGGAGCACCAGCTTGCGGAGATTCGGCGTCATCGGCATGACCTCGTACACGCCCTGGCGACCCTTCATGCCCGTGCCGGCGCAGACGTCGCAGCCGCGGCCGCGGAAGTAGCCGAGCGCGGAGACCGGCGTGTCGATCGTGGCGTTCTTGAGGAACGGCGCCGCCTCCTTCGTGGCGCGCGCCTTTGCATTCTCGATCGTCTGCGCGGTGAAGCGCAGCTCTCGGAGCGTCGTCTCGGGGCTGACCTTCGCCACCTCGAACTCCAGCGCGGACGGCGTGTACTGTTCCTTGCAGCTGCTGCAGATGCGGCGCAGGAGGCGCTGGGCCAGGATCAGGTTGAGCGCCGACGCCACGTTGAACGGCTCGAGCCCCATGTCCAGGAGACGCGTCACCGTTTCGGGGGCGGAGTTCGTGTGGAGCGTGGAGAGCACCATGTGACCGGTGAGCGCCGCCTTGATGGCGATACCGCCCGTCTCGAGGTCACGGATCTCACCGACCATGATGATGTTCGGGTCCTGCCGCAGGAACGCCTTCAGCGCCGCGGCGAACGTCATGCCGATCTCGGTGCGCACCAGCACCTGGTTCACGCCGTAGAGGTTGTACTCCACGGGATCCTCGGCCGTCATGATGTTGACGTCGATGTTGTTGACCTTGGAGAGCGCGGAGTACAGGGTGGTCGTCTTGCCGGAGCCCGTGGGGCCCGTGACGAGCACCATGCCGTACGGGTTCGACACCGCCTCCATGAGGTCTTTCTCCGCCTTGGGCTCGATCCCGAACTTCTCCAGGTCGAGCGTCAGGTTCCCCTTGTCGAGGATTCGGAGCACGATCTTCTCGCCGAACAGCGTGGGCAGGGTCGAGACGCGGTAGTCGATGACCTTGTTGCCCATCTTGAGCTTGATGCGGCCGTCCTGCGGCACGCGACGCTCGGCGATGTTGAGCTGCGCCATGATCTTGAAGCGGGAGATGAGCGCCGCCTTCAGTTTCATGGGGGGCTTCATGACTTCCTGGAGCGCGCCGTCCACGCGATAGCGGACGCGGATGTCGTGCTCGAAGCATTCGAAGTGGATGTCCGACGCGCCACGCTTCACCGCATCCGTGAGGATCGCGTTGATCAGCTTGACGACGGGGGCGTCCTCCATCGCGGCGTTGAGCGCCGCGGCTGCGACATCCTCTTCCTTCTCCTCGAGGACCTCGACTTCCCCTTCCATGTCATCGATCACGCTGAGGAGATCGGCGACCTGGCTGTCGGCGGTGCTCTCGTACAGCTTGTCGAGCGCGCTCTTGAGGGTGAACTCACCCCCGATGACGGGGAAGATGTCGTAGCGCGTGATGAACTTGAGGTCGTCGAGCACCCCGAGGTTCGTCGGGTCGGCCATCGCGACGGTGAGCGTGCGGCCGTCCCGCTTGAGCGGCAGGACGAGGTGCTTCACGGCGAGATCGGCCGGGATCAGCTTGGCGACGCGGGGATCGACTTCGAAGCGCGAGAGATCCACCGCGGGCATCTTGTACTGCCGAGCGAGCGCCTTGGTGAGCTCGGTCTCCTGAATGAAGCCCAGCTTCACCAGGTTGTAGCCCACACGGGTGCCGTTCTGCTTCTGTTCCTGCAGGGCCTTTTCCAGCTGGTCGCGCGTGATGAGACCATCGCGGACGAGAAGGTCTCCAATGCGTTCGATGGAGGCGACCGGTGCGGCCATATTCGGGCGGGGGGGTCGGGCGGAGCGGCGAGACGCGGGACCGACCGGCATGAGCCCGATGGCGCGGCTCGCGGTGCGGCGTTCCCGACGTCGAGAATTGGTAGCGGGACCTTCGGCATCCCAACGCAGTGGAACGGATGCCGCCGGACCCGCCTGCTTGGGCGAAGTCGTTCCCCTAACGACGCGCCTGGCCTGAAAAGGTGACGAGGGGCGCCAGCAGCTCGACGGTGGCCGCTCCGACGCCCCGAACCCTCCGGAGCGTCTCGAGACCGCCAAGGGGACCTGCCGAGTCGCGGTAGGCGACGATGCGATGGGCGAGGGCTGGTCCGACCCGCGGCAGGGCCTCGATCTCCGCCTCGGTCGCCGTATCGAGGTCGATCGGGCCCGCTCGCGAGACGGCCGCGGCCCGGGACTGGAGCATCGGGCCGCTCACCAGCGGCACCGGCGGGGCGCCCACGTCGATTCGTCGACTGGGAGGAGGAAATCCTCGGGCGTCGAGATGGTCGCCGCTCGCGCCAGCGCCAAGTCGCGTTGCGCCACTATCGCGGACCTCTCGCGCCACTATCCGGCGTTTGCGCGACTTTGCCGCCCGATCCGTCGTTCGGCTCACGGCGGAGCTGTTTGCCGAGTAGGCCTGCTGCGCGAGGGCCTGCTGTTCGGTGGCGGTGGGGGCGGGACGGTTGAGGATTCCCCCGCGGACGACGCGCACGGCGCCGCCCAGCAGGACCACCATGGCCACGAACGCGAGGGCCTTCTGTTCAGCGGGCGTCGGCATGGGCGCAAGATGGTACCGAGGCGCCCAGAGCCATCACCGTTCCGGCGCGTTCTTCATCCAATGGCCGCCCTTGGAACGCCGACAACAACAAGGCAGGACTTTTGGGGTCGACGGGATGTGGAGTCGCGCCCGAGGCGAGCTTGCTTCCGATGGCTTTCTCTGTGTCTCTGTGTTCTCTGTGGTTCAATCGCTGTTCAAGAGCATTTATACCACAGAGACCACAGAGGGCACAGAGCCGCCTGACAGCAACGACAACGAATGCAGGGAACAGGCGGAAACGTTGCTTTCCGCTCGTTCCCCATCAGTTGTCGTCGTCGTTCCCCTTGCCGCAGTGCGTCCGGTTAGTTGTCCTTGATCAGCGAGAGCGCCACGTCGCCGACGATCTGAAGGCTCCGCTCCGAGATCTTGTCCATCGTGTCCAGCAGCGTGTGGTGATAGTTGGGATTCGGACGGCCGCCGGAGTCGCGCGGTCCGTAGTCGATGTCC
>JBJMNM010000251.1:0-2904 GCA_045804305.1 Gemmatimonadaceae bacterium
ACGCGCTGAATGTGCAGCTCACGCCGGAGGATCTGGGGAGGATCGACGCGATCGCGCCGAAGGGCGTCGCGTCAGGGACGCGCTACCCCGAAGGCGGAATGGCGACGGTCATTCGATAGCTACAGCGCTTTCCGGATCGCCGCGTCGAGATCCTGCGTCCCACCCACGCCGGTGTAGACGACCTTCCCCTGCTTGTTCAGCACGACGACGTGTGACGTCGCCGGAACGTCCCACTTGTCCGTCGCCTGACCCTGCGTGTCGAACAGCTGCACGCCCGGCACCTTGTGCTTCGCGACGTGCAGCTGCACTCGCTTCACGCTCTGGTTCACGCTGACCGACACGCCCACGAACTTCACGCGGTTGCCGTAGGTCGTGTACGCGCGCTGGAGCGCGGGGAGCAGGTGCTCGCAGTTCTCGCACCAGGTTGCCCAGAACTCGATGACCGCGGGACCGCCCCTGGTGACCTGCGCGAGATCGACCGTCCTGCCATCGAGCGTCTGAACGGACGCGCTCGGCGCAACGCTGCCGAGCGCGAGGCCGCCGTCCTGCGCCTGCACGAGGCGAGGCGCGGCGAGCGTGAGCGCGGCCATGACAAAAGCGGCGCGAGTCCAGCGCGTGAGATGCGTCATATCAGCAGTTGCCCCATCTTGACGAGGTAATACTCGGCGGCGCCGAGCATGATGATCGCGAAGATCCGTTTCACCGTCACCATCCACGCGCCGGCCCGCGGCAGCCGCGCCAGACTTCCCGTCGACAACCCGACGGCGACCAACAGCGCGCACATCCCCAGCGAGAAGGTGAGCAGGTAGAGAAAGCCGAGCGCGGCGCTGTGCGTCACCGTCACCCACGTGAGCACCGCGGCCATCACGGGCGCCGAGCAGGGCGCCGCGACCAGGCCCGACATGGCCCCCATGAGAAACGCACCGGAGAACCGTCCCGCTGTGCCCATCGTCGCCGCGCGGTTCATGATACCCGCCGGCAGCCGAATGGGTACGACGTCGAGCATGCTCAGCGCAGCGAGCACGAGGATGTTCGCCATGGCGAAGTAGAGCCACGGGTTGGTGCTCACGCTGCCGAAGAGGGTTCCCGTGAGTCCGGCGAACACGCCGAGCGCCGAATACACGAGCGCGAGCCCGACGACGTAGGTGAGCGTGAGCAGCACCGGCCGCAGGCGCGACACAGGCTGGCCGGCCGTCTGCCCACCCACGATCGCCGCCGTGATCGGAATCATCGGGTACACGCACGGCGTGAGGCTCGTGAGCACGCCCCCGACGAATAGCGCGGGGAGCGCGAGCACCGGATTGCCGCTCAGAAGCTGGGCGAGATCGGCCATGCTCGAATATTACTCGCTGCTCGATCTCGCCGCGCCCTCCCGCGTGACGCATCGCTGCCGGGACGGAAGACCGTTCCCGGCGCGCGCGCATTCGGGGCGGGAACGCGCGCGATCTGGACGCAATCCGGCGCCCGACCACGGGCGCGGTCAGAGCGGGGGCGCTGGGCGCGGCAGCGTGCAGTCTGGTCGCGCGGTCTAGAAGCTGACGCGAGGACGTGAGCGCTCGCGGCGGAGGGCATCGCGCGTAGCAAGAGACCCGCGCGGCAGTTTGCGCGGGGCTCGCAGCGTGTAAGCGCGCAGCCCGACAGAGCGAGTGCTCGCGCCCGCAGCAGGCGCGCTGAAGCCCGACCGCCCAACGGCCGAGCGGGCCCGAACGCACAAATCTCTCACAATCCAGACCTGTTCTCGCCCGCGAACTGATGGCATCCTAGAGATCCGCTTTCCCGGACCACCACGTGCGAACATCCGTTCGCTGGCCGCTGCTGCTCCTGCTGGCGAGCCTGGGCTTCACCGCACTCGGCGTCATCGAGGCCAACCGCGCGATCCGCTCGCAGCGGACCGTCGCCGCGCATGCATTGCAGGACTACGCGGGCTTCGTGTCGTGGAGCTACCAGCAGCACCTGCGCGAGCTGTTGAGCAACGCCACGCAGGAAATACTCGGCGCCGTGAACCATGGCGAAGGGATGCACCAGGATCCACGCGTGCCCAGCGCCCGGAACCTGCCGCACTACCTCCCGTGGAACGCGCAGTGCGCCTGCCACAGGCCGCGCAGCGGGCCGAGCCCGGCGATTTATTTTGCCTACGTGCTGGGGTCGGACACGCTGGGCTACGTCGTCAACACCCACTCCGATCCGCAGGAAGGATGGGAGGTCGACCGGCCGATGCCCATGCCCGCCGGCGCGGGACGGATCACCGGCTACACCGCGGCCGAGCGGCGCTGGATCAACGACACGCTCACCAAGCAGATCCGGAATCCGGCACCACCGCCCGACGTCTCGCGCTTTCCGATCGTCGTGGCGATGCACGACTCCGTGCCGCGGCTGCTGGCGTACACGCTGATGCCCACGTCGTGGGGCGACACGCTCGTGTATGGCGCCGAGTATTCGCGCGCGGCATTCAACGGGTTTCTCGCCGACGTCATGTACGACCGCAACCTGCTGCCGGCGACGTTCACGCGCGGGCACGCGGTGAATCAGGTCGTGCAGCTTCGCGTGTCCGACGCACGCGACAACACGCTGTTCGAGTCCGAGCCCGTGCGCGAGTGGATGTTCGACGACACGACGCGGCTGCCGCCGGCGTTCGGGTCGCTCAAGGTGCGAGCCCAGATCCGTCCCGCGCTCGCCGGCAATCTCGTGATCGGCGGACTGCCCAAGTCGCGCCTTCCATTCCTGCTCGGATTGCTGGCGGTCGCCGCGGCGCTCGGCATCGTCGCCTTCGGCCAGATCCGCCGCGAGGGCGAGCTCGCGCGGCTCCGCGAGAACTTCGTCGCCAACATCTCGCACGAGCTGCGCACCCCGCTCGCCCAGATGCGGCTCTATCTCGAGACGCTGCGACTCGGCCGCTTCAAGACC
>JBJMNM010000252.1:0-2805 GCA_045804305.1 Gemmatimonadaceae bacterium
CCTCTGATACTCGCCGCGCTCGAACCCGTCAGCACCATTCGGCTCCTGGTCGCCGCCGGCGCCGCCTTTCTCGCGGGCATCATGAACTCGGTCGCCGGTGGCGGCACCCTGCTCACCTTTCCGTCCCTCGTCGCCGCGGGGCTCACGCCGCTCGTCGCCAATGCCACGAGCACCGTGGCGCTGCTCCCCGCCTCCCTGAGCAGCGCACTCGGGTATCGGGAGGAGCTTGCCGGGTCCCGCCGGTGGGCAGTGTCGCTGGCCGTGCCCAGCCTGGTTGGCGGCGGAATTGGCGCGGTCCTCCTGCTCCACACGTCGAACGCGACGTTCAATCGCATCGTACCCTGGCTGGTGTTGGGCGCCACCACGCTCTTCCTCCTGCAGCGTCCGCTGCTGCGGTGGATTCGCGGTGGGGAGGCGACGCACCTGTCGGATCACGAGGTCGGTCAGCGCTCCCCCACCCCACTACTCCTTGCGGCACAGCTCCTGGTGGGCGTGTACGGCGGCTACTTCGGCGCGGGCATCGGGATCCTCATGCTCGCCGCGCTCGGCTTCATGGGATTCAGCAACATCCACCGCATGAACGGCCTCAAGAACTGGGGCGCCTTCTGCATGAACTTCGTGGCCGCGGTCACCTTTGCCTTCAGCGGCATCGTGGACTGGCCCGTCGCGCTGAGCATGGCCATCGGTTCGATTGCCGGCGGCTATGCGGGCGCGCGCGCGGCACAACGACTGCCCCAGGGCGTGGTGCGAGGCGTGGTGATCGCACTCGGCGTCACGAGCGGAGTGTGGCTGCTGATTCGGTAGGCCGCTGCGCTCAGCGCTTCTGCATGCCGAGCGCGTAGATGACGTCCCACTCCTCGGGCGACACGGGTTGCACGCTGAGCCGGCTCCCCTTCTGGAGGAGCACCATCCGCTCGAGGCCCTTCGTGCCCTTCAGCTCCGCCAAGGTGACCGGCCGCGCGAGCGGCTCGACGGCGCGGAGATCCACCATCACCCAGGACGGTGCGTCGGCGTTGCTCTTCGGGTCGAAGTGCGGGTGCTTCGGATCGAGCGCCGTGGGATCCGGATATGCTTCCCGCGCCACCTCGGCCACGCCGACGATCGCCGTCGGCTCGGTGCTCGAGTGATAGAAGAAGACGAGGTCGCCGCGCTTCATCCCGTCGCGCATGTGGTTGCGCGCCTGGTAATTGCGCACGCCATCCCAGCCCGTGGTACGCTTCGGGCTGGCGAGCAGGTCATCGAACGAGAACGTGGTCGGCTCGGACTTCACGAGCCAGTGGCGGCGCTGATTGGCAGGGGTCATCGTCGGATGGCAGGAAAGGCCGGTGAGGTAGCGGGTACTCTGGCGAGAATGCCATGCCGAGTACGGATACCAAAGTACGCACATACTTCGACTGCCGTTACCTGCCCTTGTAGCGCGCACGCACGGCCCACAGTTTCTGGCAATGATCGCGATCGAGACACTCGCCGCACTGACCGCTGCCCTGCGCATCGCTCTCCTGATCGGCGGCGGCGTCCTCGTCACGATCGCCGCGCTCGACTGGGGAGTACGCACCCGTCGCATCAATCCATTCAGCGGCATCGCGCGCTTCATGCGCGCCCGCGTGGAGCCGAGGCTGGTGGGAATCGAGCGACAGGTGATGCGTGCCGGTGGCCATCAGTCGTCGACGCCGTGGTGGGCCGTCGTGGCGTACGTCGTGTGTGGCGTGCTGCTGCTCGCGCTGGCGGACCTGCTCACCTCGCTGGTGCGCGATGCAGTCGTCGCCACGTCGATGGGGGGCGCCGGCCTCCTCCTTTTGATCGTACGGTGGACCTTCGGCTTCCTGCAGTTCGCCCTGCTCGTGCGCGTGATCGCGTCGTGGTTCCCGTCGCTCGCAACACGCCGCTGGGTCTCGTGGAGCTTTGGCGCGACGGAGTGGATGCTGCGCCCGTTGCGTCGCCTGTTGCCGTCAATGGGTGTGATCGACATCACACCCATCGTGGCATACTTCGCGCTCTGGTTGGCCGAGAGGGTCGTGACGACGGTGCTTGTTTCATTACTGTAGCGCATGCACGTATTGCGCGTGGAGCTTCGGGGGGCGAGCATAGGGGTGCACGTGCAGCCTCGCGCCTCACGGAGTGAAGTCGTCGGCACGCACGGCGCGGCGTTGACGGTGCGGCTCTACAGCAGCCGTGCATGTGCTGGCCAAGCAGGATGGAAACACGAGACGAGGAGTGGAACCACTGATGACGCACGTAATCCTGGTTGGCGGTGACGTCGCGCTGCTCGAGGGTCTCGCGCAGTCACTCGCGACGCTCGGGCATGTCCCGCAGGTGGTCCGGAGCCTCGCCGAGGCGCGCGAGCTGTCGCGTACTCAGCCACCCCTCGTGCTCGTGGTCGATCGATCGCTCGCCAGCAACTCGGGCGCCGAGCTGCTGAGCAGTCCGCTCGCGGCGGGTGGAGCACGGTTGCTCTACCGCACCGCCGCGGCTCCGTTGGCGCCGCTCCTGCCGGCCCTGCAGCGTGCGGTGCTTGCCGACCTCACCCTGCCGCTCGAGCGGCATCGGCTTGCCGCGCTGGTGCAGTCCGTGACCGAGCGCGCGAGGCTGAGCGGGCGCTCCACACGGCAGACGCCGCCCGAGTCGAGGCTGCTTTAGCGTCGTCGCCGGAGGGCGGACCGTGAGCCGCCCGCGCTTGCCACCCGCTGGGCGGGTTGACATGTTAGCCCATGAAATACGCCGAAGTGCAGAACTGCATCGGAGGCGCGTTCGTGTCGCCCGATGCGCCCCTGCTCGACGTCCATGATCCGAGCAGCGGCCGCCTGA
>JBJMNM010000253.1:0-2362 GCA_045804305.1 Gemmatimonadaceae bacterium
ACGCCTTGGTGATGACGCGCTTCACCTCGGCATCCACGAGCTGCGCCGTCTGCTCGCTGACCTCGCGACGGTGCTGGATCTCGCGACCCAGGAACAGCTCCTGCTCGTTGTCGCCCACGAGGATCGGGCCGATGGCGTCGGACAATCCCCACTGCGTCACGTAGCGCCGAGCGATGCTGGTGGCCTTCTGGATGTCGCTCGACGCACCCGTGGTGACCCGGTCGTAGCCGAACACGAGCTCCTCGGCCGTGCGACCGCCGTAGCTCATCACCAGCGCGGCCTCGAGCTGCTGCCGCGTGATGGACACGCGATCGTCCTCGGGGAGCGTGAACGCGAGGCCCAGCGCGCGGCCGCGCGGCACGATCGTGACCTTATGCAGCGGATCGTTCCCCACCACCTTCATCGCGCAGAGTGCATGTCCCGCCTCGTGATACGCCGTGAGGCGGCGCTCCTCCTCTTTCATCACCATGGACTTCCGCTCGGCACCGAGCATGACTTTGTCCTTGGCGTCCTCGAGGTCCATCATGTAGAGCTTGTCGTGGCCACGGCGCACGGCCAGCAGCGCCGCCTCGTTCACGAGGTTCGCCAGGTCCGCGCCCGCCATCCCCGGGGTTCCGCGCGCCAGCGTCGTGATGTCCACGTCGTCGCCTACCGGCTTGTTGCGCAGGTGGACCTTGAGGATCCCCTCGCGGCCGCGGAGATCCGGCGCGTCGACCACGATCTGCCGGTCGAAGCGGCCCGGACGCAGCAGCGCCGGATCGAGCACGTCGGGACGATTGGTCGCGGCGATGAGGATCACGCCGTCGTTCGACTCGAAGCCGTCCATCTCCACGAGGAGCTGGTTCAGCGTCTGCTCGCGCTCGTCGTGACCGCCGCCCAGGCCGGCCCCTCTGTGCCGGCCAACGGCGTCGATCTCGTCGATGAAGATGATGCACGGCGCCTGCGCCTTGCCCTGCTCGAACAGGTCGCGCACCCGGCTCGCGCCGACGCCCACGAACATCTCCACGAAGTCGGAGCCCGACATCGAGAAGAACGGGCGGCCGGCCTCGCCGGCCACGGCGCGCGCGAGCAGCGTCTTGCCCGTGCCCGGCGGTCCCACCAGCAGGCAGCCCTTCGGCAGACGGCCGCCCAGCTTCGTGTACTTCTGCGGATCCTTCAGGAACTCGATGATCTCCTGGAGCTCCTGCTTCGCTTCGTCCGCGCCAGCCACGTCGGCGAAGGTGACTTTGGGCGTGTCGCCCGTGAGCAGCTTCGCCTTCGACTTGCCGAAGGAGAACGCCTTGTTGCCGCCCGCCTGCATCTGGCGGAACAGGAAGAGGTAGAAGCCGATCAGCAGCAGCCACGGCAGGAAGTTCACGACCCACGCCATCAGGCTGGGCTTCGCGTCCTGCGACGTGATCTGCACCCCCTTCGACATCAGCAGCTCGACCTCGGCCGGCGAATCCTTGGCCGCGAACTGCGTGATGAACTTCTTGGTCGGCTTGTTGTTGACCGAGATGGGCTCGCGGAACGTCCCCGTGACGTTCTTTCCCGCCTGGATGGTCACGTCCAGGACGTTGCCGCGGCTCAACTGCTCCCGATACTGGTCGAAGCGGATCTCCGCGCCGGCGTCGGTGCGGTTGTTCGACAGCTGGATGAGCGCGACGGGGATGAGCACGATGAGGATCCAGAACGAGAGCGTCTTGCTCAGACGTCCCCAGTTGGTCCCCTTGTTGTTCTTGTCGTTCTTCGGAGGCATAGGTACCGGCATTTACAGCAGGCTCGCGATATAGGGCAGGTGGCGGAAGCTTTCCGCGTGATCCAATCCGTATCCGACCAGAAACTCGTGTGGTGCGTCGTACCCGATGAACTTCGTCTCGTACTTCAGCTCGGCCGCGATGTGCTTGTGCAGCAGGGCGCAGATCTCCAGGGATCGCGGATTTCGTGCCCGGAGCAGGTCCATCAGGCGGTTGAGTGTCCGACCCGTGTCGACGATGTCCTCGACCAGCAGAATGTGCTTGCCCTCGAGCTTCGTCTCGGGGTCGTACACCAGGCGAACATTCCCGCTCGACACCGTGCTCTCGCCGTAGCTCGAGGCGACGAGAAAATCCACGTGCAGCGGACGGTTGATCTCACGCACGAGATCGCTCAGAAAGATGAAGCTCCCCTTGAGCAGCCCGAGCACGAGCAGCTCGCCGTCGGGGTAGGCTTCGGTGATCTGCGCGCCGAGCGCCTTGACCCGCCTGGCGATCTCGGGCGCGTCATACACGATGCGGCGCAGGGTCCGGCCCTCGAGGCGCGGATCAGCGATCGATGCGTTCACAAATGTAATGCCGTTCCGGTCGTCCGGACCGCGCGGTTGCCGCGTCACTGCGGCGCACTC
>JBJMNM010000254.1:0-6035 GCA_045804305.1 Gemmatimonadaceae bacterium
GGCCGCGCGCGCGTAGCGTGCGTCGTGCGTGATCTGGAAGGCGGCCACGAGCGCCGGAACGATCTGGCTCAGGCGCCGCATCGCGTCCCGGTGCGCGACGAAGTTGTCGGGGTTCGTCTCCCCATCGCGGCGGATGTAGGGCTTGGTGGAGTCGGACGGGTCCGGCCACCAGTAGTCGCCTTCCGAGTAAAAATCGTGCGGGCCGCCGGCGCTGCGGCTGGCACGAACGGCGGTGACCGTGACGGGACCCTCATGCAGATATCGCTCGGCCTGGGCGAGCACGCGGCGCCGCTCGATCGCAACGAGCCGCTCACGCGAGAGCTCCGCGGGCGCGACCTGTGCCGCCGCCGGGGCAGCCACGAGCGTGGCGAACGCGATCAGGGCGCGAACCGTCGTCATTGGATGACGACGGGTGCGTGCGCTTCCGCCGACTGGTAGATCGCTTCGATCAATGCCACGCTGCGGCGTCCTTCCGCGCCATCGCAGCGCGGCGGGCGTCGTCCGCGCACGGCCGCGACGAAGTCCTCGAGCACGCGCCGATGGCCCGTGACGTCCGACACCACCGGCGACGTCGCGCTGGCGTTCGTGCTCCCGGCGTGGTGCGGCGGCTCGAGTGCGGGTGGCTGCTCCAGGGCCCAGGTGAGCAGCCGGTCGCCTTCCACCACGACGGTACCGCGCGAGCCGGTGAGCTCGATGCGGCGAGGCAGCCCTGGATACGCGGCCGTGGTCACCTCGAGATTGCCGACCGCGCCGTTCGCAAACTCGAGGGTGGCGACGACGGTGTCCTCGACCTCGATTCGGTGCAGCACCGTTTTCGCGACGGCCCAGACACGAGCCACCGGACCGAACAACCAGAGCAGCAGATCCACGGTGTGGATTCCCTGATTCATCAGCGCGCCGCCGCCGTCGAGCGCGCGGGTGCCGCGCCACGGCGACTCAGCATAGTATTCCGGCGACCGGTACCACCGGACGCTCGCGGATGCGAGAAGCGGCGCGCCCAGGTCGCCGCGGTCGATCGCCTGCTTCAGCCAGACCAGGTCGGGCGCCGTCCGGTCCTGCAAGAACACGCCGAGCGTCACATTGGCGCGGGCGCATTCGCCCAATAGCGGATCGATGCGGGCTGTCGTTATGTCGAGCGGCTTCTCGACCAGGACGTGCAGACCCGCTCGGGCGGCGGCGATGGCGAAATCGGCGTGGGTACCGGACGGCGTGCCGATCAGCACGGCGTCCAGCGGGCGGTGCGCGAGCAGCTCGTCCAGGGTGCCGAAGGCGCGTCCGCCGCACTGCTGCGCGAGGCGTTGCGTCGCCTCGGCGTTCCGGCCCCAGTGCGCCACGAGCTCCACGTGTCGCGCCTCGATGGCGGCGCGCGCATGGGTCTCGCTGATGTTGCCGCTCCCGATGAGCGCAACACGAAACGTCACGGTTCAGCGCGGTGCGTCGAGGCCCCGATTGGAATGCGACGTACGGATAGCATGGTGATTTCGTTGAGAGCGCGCCGGACTCTTGCAAACGACTGAGCCGCGCTTTACTTCGGTTCACTTCAACGATGCAGTGCACGCGCGCCCTCTGCCAGTAGCCATGAGTGCTCCTTCTCCAATCCGGCCCGGTTCGATCGATCGACGCGAGGCGCTCCGGCGCACCGCGCTCCTGTTGGGCGGCGCGATCTCCGCGCCGACACTTGCCGCGATGCTCGCCGGCTGCGAGACGCCGGCTACTGGTGAGGCGGGCTGGACTCCGCGTGCGCTGACGGATACACAGGGCGCGCAGGTCGCGACGATCGCGGAGCACATCATCCCGACGACGGATACGCCCGGCGCACGCGGCGCCGGTGTGCATCGGTTCATCGACACCATGCTGGCCGAGTACTATTCCCCCGACGAACGGGCCGCCTTCCTTGTCGGCCTGGCGGACGTAGACGCGCGCGCACGTGCGACGAAGGGGAAGGCCTTTCTGGAGCTGTCCGCGCCAGAGCAGCGCGACGTGCTCGCGCTGCTCGACGCGGAGGCGTATCGGCGCGCGGCCGGGCCGGCTACGAACGCCCCGACCGCCGCCGTGCGCGGGCAGGATGCGGAGGAGAACCGGACGGAAGGCGCGACCGCCGACCAGCGAAAGCAGGATCCGGTGCGCCCGCATCCCGAACCCAGGCGTCGGCCGTTCTTCCACACGATGAAGGAGCTGACCCTGCTCGGCTACTACACGTCGGAGATCGGCGCGACCCAGGAGCTGAAGTACGCCCGGGTGCCTGGCCGGTTCGACGGCTGCGTCCCCTTCTCCTCGATCGGCCGCGCCTGGTCGACCTGACTCCGATCTCCCTCCAGCGACACCAAGACATCGATGTCACCGCAGCGCAACGAACCGTACGACGCAATCGTGGTGGGCTCCGGCATCACAGGCGGGTGGGCCGCCAAGGAGCTCACCGAGCATGGTCTCCGCACGCTCGTGATCGAGCGCGGCCGATACGTGGAACATGGCAAGGACTACACGACGGAGTGGAAGCAGCCCTGGGAGTTCGCGCACCGGGGCCGCGGCGAACCGGCTCTCTACGCGCGCGACTATCCCATCCAGAGCAAGAACTACGCGTTCGGTGAAGCCACGAAGCAGTTCTTCGTCAACGACCGCGAGCATCCCTACACCGTGGATGAAGGCAAGCCCTTTCGCTGGATCCGCGGCTACCAGCTCGGTGGGCGCAGTCTGATCTGGGGTCGGGCGTGCTGGCGGTGGAGCGATCTCGATTTCGAGGCGAACCTGCGCGACGGTCACGGCGTCGACTGGCCGATCCGCTACAAGGACCTCGCCCCGTGGTATTCGCACATCGAGAAGTTCATCGGTGTGGCGGGCGAGAAGCTCGGCCTGCCACACCTGCCGGACGGCGATTTCCTCCCCGCCTGGCAGATGAACTGTGCCGAAGAAGTCATGAAGCGCGGAATCGAGAAGGCCTTCCCGGACCGGCACATGACGCTCACGCGTGTGGCGAACCTGACCCATGCGCACAACGGCCGATCGGCCTGTCAGGCGCGGGATCAATGCGCGCGCGGCTGCAGCTTCGGCGCGTATTTCAGCTCGCTCAGCTCCACCCTGCCGGCCGCGCAGAAGACCGGCAAGCTCACGATCGTGACGGATGCCGTGGTGGAGAGCGTGCTGTACGACACGCAACGCGACCGCGCGCGGGGCGTGCGCGTGATCGACACCAGGACCGGCGCGTCGCGGGAGTACGAGGGACGGCTCATCTTCCTCAATGCCTCCACCTTCGGTACCGCGCAGATCCTGCTCAACTCCAGGAGCTCGCGCTTTCCGACCGGCTTGGCGAACTCCAGCGGCGAGGTAGGACACAACGTGATGGATCACCTTTCGAAGTCCGGCGCCCGCGGTACGATGCCCGGCCTCGAGGACAAGTACATGTACGGCCGCCGTCCGACGGGTACGTACATCCCGAGATTCCGGAATCTCGGCGGCAAGGACGAGAAGCTCGGCTTCCTGCGCGGCTATGGCATTCAGTCGGGAGCCAGCCGTCCCTCGTGGCAGCGCGCGAGCAGCGAACCGGGTTTCGGCGTGGAGCTCAAGTCGCGCCTCCGTGAGCCGGGACCGTGGCGCGCTTCGATGCAAGGATACATCGAATGCCTCCCTCGGCACGAGAACTACGCCGACCTGGATCCCGTGAAGAAGGATAAGTGGGGCATCCCGATCCTGCGTATCCATTGCGCCTGGAGCGACAACGAGAAGGCGGCGCGCGAAGATCTGAAGCAGCAGGCGGTGGAGATGCTGCGCGCGGCCGGCTGCACGGATGCCGAGCCGTACGACGACGACGCGCCACCCGGCTTCAGCGTGCACGAGATGGGAACCGCGCGGATGGGGCGCGATCCGAAGACGTCGGTGCTGAACGCGCACAACCAGGCGCACGACGTGAAGAACCTGTTCGTCACCGACGGCGCGTGCATGGCGAGCACTTCGTGCGTGAACCCGTCGGCGACGTACATGGCGCTCACGGCGAGAGCGGTGGACTACGCGGTGGGCGAGTTGAACAGAAGGAACTTGTAGGGAATGAGTCGTTGACTCGACTCGGTACTCAGGGACTGATCTACTCGATACAGAGAACGCAGTTGTCCGAGCCCAGCCGGGGCAGTAGCGAGTCGTCCAGTGGAGTACTCAGTCCTCCGCTCAGTATGGCTCTACCACCAAATCGGCATTGAGGAACTGCGTTCTCTGTATTCAGTGCCCGGATGTCCAGGAGTGCCAGTCGAGTCGCACAGAACACTATCGGTCCCGTTGGAGCGGCGTGATTGTGACCGGGCCGAGCAACCCCGACGCCCGTACCGGCCACGCCGACGCATCGAACGGCTTGTAGTCGATCCCGACGTAGTTGATGTCGTGGAAGATCTTCCACGTCACGTGCCGTCGATCGAGATCCCGCACGCGGTTGGCCGAGAGATTGGTGACATCCACCTCGAGCAGATTGCCGCGTGGGCGGAGTGCGCCGGTACGCAGCCGGAAGGGGCGCGCCACCAGGACGCCCAGCTCCTTCCCGTTCAGCCGGATTCGCGCGCTCTCGGCCACGCCGCCGAGGTCGAGGAGAAAGTCGGCTGCATGGTTGGGCGCATCGAAGCGGAGCGAGTAGCGCGCCGTGCCGGCGAATCGGTCGGCATCGGCATCGCCTCGGCCGGTCCACGCCGCGAGCGAGTCGGACATGAAGGACGCGGGCAACGCCGGTCCGCCGCGGAGAAAGCGCACCGCCCAGCGGCCGCTGAGCGGTGACGGTGATCCGGATGGGGTCTCGTACCGCCATCGCGGCGCGGACACCGGCGCGTCGAAGGTGCGCACGATCCGTGATTCGCCTGGTGCGAGCTGCAACCGGATCTCGGTCGTCGCGCGGGCCGCGCGCCTCTCGGCGAGCCCGCGATGTCCGGTCATCGGATCCATGAGCAGTACGCTCGCCGACTGCACGGCGAGCGGCACCCACCCATTCACCGCGACGCTGTCCGAGTTCACGATGAAGTAATCGCAGCCGTCGGGGCGGCGGCGCCGCATGAGCTGAACTCTGCCCGCCGACGCTAGCGGCTCGCTCATCACGTGGGCCGCGGCGAGAAGCTCCGGCAGGCAGTCGCCAGAGAGCACGCGGCCGCGGCCGACCGTGGCCTGCGCGAGCGCGCCACGTGGTGAGGCGGGAAGGGCGACGCCCTGGACGGCTCGGGCCAATCGCGCGCGCCGGGCCGCCAGCTCCGTGAGACCGGGGACGTCGCTCGGCAAACCGCCAACGAAGATCACGGTCGCGCCGTCGCGTGCCAACGCGAGCATCCGCTCGAGCGTTTCCGGAGGCATGTGCTGCGTGCGCGGGACGACGAGCGTGGCGTAGGAGCCGCCGGCGGTCGACAGCCGGTGCGCTGACGCGGTCACGCGGTCGCGCAGCAACCGATCCGAGACGTAGTCGAATCCATAGCCGTGCCCGGCCAGCGCTCGCGCCACCGCTCCGACTGGCATCTCGCTCAACCAGCGCGGATCGTGCACGCGGAAGTCCACGCGAAGGCCCGACGGATCGTGCCAACTGTCCCATATGGGCCAGTACAGCAGCACGTCGTTGTCCGCTCGACCCTCCTGCAGGACCGACTGCACGCGGGTCACGTACGCGTTGAACGCCGGCAGGTCGCGCCACCATGCATTGCGAGGGTTGAACTCGGACGACGCGTAGAACTCCCAGCCCGGCCAGGACGCATCCGCGGGCGAATAGGCAGTTCCGTGGTAGACGAGGTGGTTGATGCCCGCCAGAAAGAGCTGGTCGGCGGCGCGCTTGATCTCGTCCAACGAGGTGGAGAAATGCTCGCCCAGCCAGGTGAACGCTTCGGCCGACGCGAGCAGCCGGCCCGCGACGTGCGCGGCGGACGACGCGAAGCGAAAGATCAGCGGGTTGGCATCGGGGCCACCGAGCGGTCCGAAGCTCTCCGTCTCGGGATTGTCCGCCGCAGCGTAGAGATCGAGCAGGTTGCCGGGCGAGCCGTGCGCCTGCTCGCGCATCATGCTCCCGCGCTCATGCGACCACACGGTGA
>JBJMNM010000255.1:0-5807 GCA_045804305.1 Gemmatimonadaceae bacterium
CGGATGTGCTGCTCCCGCGTCTGCAGGGCCATCCGCAGCGCCGGCCGGCCGGCCGCATCGCGGCTCACGCCGATGATCCGCCCGGGCAACATCCGCTTGAACTCGTCCTTCGTGGCGAAGAACGCCGCGTGCGGGCCGCCGTAGCCGAGGGGGACGCCGAACCGCTGCGAGTTGCCGACTGCTACATCCGCGCCCCATTCGCCTGGCGGCGTGAGCAGCACGAGGCTCATGAGATCGGTCGCCGCGACGACGAGGCCGTTCACCGCGTGCACCTTCTCGGTCGTGGCCCGATAGTCGAGCACGGCACCGTCGGTGGTCGGATACGAGAGCAGGGCGCCGAAGATCTCGGCCCCGAAGCTCGCCGCCGCCGCGTCGCCGACCACGGTTCCGATCCCGCGCGCGTGCGCGCGAGTGCGTACCACGTCAATCGTCTGGGGGTGGCAGCGCGCGTCGATGAAGAAGGTGTTCTTCTCGGTGCTCCCTCGCGCCTGCGACGCCATGAACATGGCCTCGGCGGCTGCCGTCCCTTCATCGAGCAGTGAGGCGTTGGCGATCTCCAGACCGGTGAGGTCCATGACCATGGTCTGGAAGTTCAGCAGCGCTTCCAGGCGCCCCTGTGCGATCTCCGCCTGGTAGGGCGTATAAGCCGTGTACCAACCGGGATTCTCCAGGATGTTTCGCTGGATCACTGGCGGCGTGAAGGTGTCGCTGTAGCCGTAGCCCAGGTACGACCGAAAGACCTGATTCTTCCGGGCGATGGCACGCATCGCGTCGAGCGCTTCCCGCTCGCTGCGACCGGCGTGGATAGCCAGCGGCCGGCGGAGGCGGATCGTGGAAGGGATCGTCGCGTCGATCAGCTCGTCGAGGGACGCATAGCCGATCGTCGCCAGCATCTCCTGGATCTCATGCTCGCTCGGCCCAACGTGGCGCGGAACGAAGCTGTCAGCGCCGGCAGTCGGCGCGGTGCGGATGGTCGTCGTCATGCGAGCCTCAGGCGCCTTGCGGGCGCCGATGGATGCGGCGGGAGGAGCGGTGTGGTACGTCGCCCACAAAGCTATGTTGGGGTGCAAGCGCGTCGGACGCGCCACCTCATTATAGCGACCTGACCGAGCCGTGGAGACGTGACGTGCTCGACTTGTCAGCGTCAACACCGTGGGCGATCATTGCCCCCATATGCCACCCCCCCGTCCGACCCACATGACCGCCTCCCTGTCGCATCCCCGCGCCCGCTGGACGCCGCTGGCGATTGCCGCCTTTGCGCTGTCCGCCTGCAAGGACGTCACCCCCACGACGGCCGGCCCGAACGACATCGGCGGCACGATGGTCGTTGCCAGTGTGAGCGAGCCGGGCACGCTGATGCCCACGCTCGTCGCGTCGCAGAACGACCGGCTCGTCACCGACCTGCTGTATGACCGCCTCGCCGACATCGGGGACGACCTCAATACGATCGGCGACAAGGGGTACAAGCCGCAGCTCGCGGAACGGTGGGAGTGGAGCAAGGACTCCCTCTCCATCGCCTTTCATCTGAATCCCCGCGCCCGCTGGCACGATGGGGTCCCCGTGCGTGCGTCGGACGTTCGGTACAGCCTGAACCTCACGAAAGACCCGGCCGTCGGGTCGCCGGCACAGCCGCTCATTGGCAACGTGGATAGCGTGTCCGTTCGCGACTCGCTCACGGCGGTGGCCTGGTTCAAGCGGCGCACCCCCGAGCAGTTCTATGATCTCGTCTATCAGGTCCCCATCGTTCCCGAGCACATCCTCGGCAACACCCCGAACGCACAGATCAAGACGTCCGAGGTAGCCCGTCGCGGTATAGGCTCGGGCCGGTTCCGGCTCGCACGCTGGGATGCCGGCCAACGTCTCGAGCTCGTGGCCGACACCGCCAACTATCGTGGGCGGCCGAAGCTCGATCGCATCGTGTACGCGCCCAATCCGGACTTCAACTCCGCGGTGACCCGCTTCTTCGCCGGCGACGCGGACATGTTCGAGCAGCTCCGGCCCGAGCAGCTCGCCAGGATGAAGAGCGACACGGTGCGTCGGGCGATCCGTTATCCGACGTTCCAGTACGTCTACTTCATGTTCAACTTCGTCGATCCCAAGCAGCCCACGCGGCCGCATCCGATCTTCTCGGATCGCGCCGTCCGCCGCGCGCTGAGCATGGCCGTCGACCGGCGCGCCATGCTGCGCAACGTGTTCGACACGCTCGGCCAGCCGCTGTACGGCCCCTTCCCGCGCTCCATCAGCGTGGCCGATACCACGGTGCCGCAGCTGCAGTACGACACCGCCAGGGCGCGCGCGCTGCTCGACTCGGCCGGCTGGGTGCTGGGCGCCGACGGTGTGCGCGCCAAGAACGGCCGCCGCCTCGAGTTCGCGATCTCGACCCCGAGCTCGAGCGCGACACGCCATCAGTATGCGCTCCTGCTGCAGGACGCTTTCCGCCAGATCGGCGCGGCGGCGAAGATCGACGAGGCCGACGCCGCCGCGACGAACGCCAAGCTGACCTCCCACGGCTTCGACGCGCAGCTCGTCAACTTCGCGACGGATCCGAGCGTCGGTGGATTCAAGCAGAGCTGGTCCACCGCGGGGATGTCCAAGGACGGCGCCAACTACGCGGCCTACTCGAATCCGGCCGTGGACGCGCTGCTCGACAGCGCCACCACGAGCTTCGATCCGGCACGCACGAAGTCGTACGCGCGCCGTGCCTTCGAGACGATCATCGAGGATGCCCCGGCGATCTGGCTCTATGAGCCGCCGACCGTGATGGGTGTGGACAAGCGCATTCACACCGGGAAGATGCGAGCCGACGGCTACTGGTCCGGCCTGGCCGACTGGTGGATCCCGGCCGCTCAGCGCACGGCGCGCGACAAGATCGGCCTCCGGCCCACGCCGTAACCGGTGAGGCGGTACCTCACCGCCCGTCTGCTGCAGGCGGTGGGCGTCGTGTTCATGGTCACGACGCTCACCTTCCTGCTCATCCATCTCGCTCCGGGCGACCCGCTCGCGGCTGCGCTGGACCGCCCGGGTGTCACGGAGAGCATCAGGCAGCGGTGGCGCCAGGACTTCGGCCTCGACCGGCCGATCGGTGAACAATACGTCCGGTGGGTGTCCAACGTCGCGCGTGGAGACTTCGGCTACTCGTTCTCGCACCGCCGTCCCGTGCGCGACGTCCTTGCCGACGCGATGCCGCGCACGCTCACGCTCGTGGGCGTTGCTCTCGTACTGAGCTTCGGCCTCGGCATCATGGTCGGCGTGCTTCAGGCCGAGCGAGCCGGCACGGCTCGCGATCGATGGCTGGGGCGCGTGCTGCTGCTGCTGTATTCGGTGCCCGACTTCTGGCTGGCGCTGCTCGCGCTCCTGCTGTTCGCGTATCGCATCCCGATCCTCCCCGCGGGCGGCATCGTGGATCCGATGCTGCACGACTACATGTCGTTCGGTGGGCGTGTGCTGGACCGGCTTGACCATCTCGTGCTGCCCGTCGTCACGCTCACCCTCCTCACGTCGGCCATCATCGCACGTCATCAGCGTACCTCGCTCCTGAACGTGCTGCCGAGCGACTGGATGCGCACCGCTCTCGCGAAAGGGTTGAGCTGGCGGGCCGCCGTGCGCCGGCATGCGCTGCGCAACGCTCTGCTCTCTACCATCACGCTCGCCGGTCTCTCGCTTCCGTCGCTCGCCGCCGGTGCCATCTTCGTGGAAAAGGTGTTCGCCTTTCCGGGCATGGGGTTGGTGACGGTGAACGCGATCGGTGCGCGGGACTACCCGCTCATCACCTGCGGAGTGCTCGTGATCAGCGTCATGGTCGCTCTCGGTGCGCTGGCCGCTGATCTCGCCGTGGCCGGCGCCGATCCTCGCGTCCGGCTCGACGGATGAGCCCCGTGCGCACGGACACGCGCAGGCGACGGCCGCTCATCGCGCGATTGCTCTCGGACTCTCGCGTGCGCGTTGCTGGCGCCGTGTTGCTCGTCGTGATCGGAGTCGCGCTCTTCGCGAGGCAGCTCGCGCCGTACGATCCGAATGTCCCGCTCGACATCGCGCGCCTGCACAGCTGTCCGCCCTCGCTCGCGCACCCACTGGGCACCGACACCATCAGTCGGGACGTGCTCTCGCGGCTCATCTGGGGCACGCGCATCTCGTTGTCCATCGCGTTCTCCGCCGTGGCGCTCTCCGTGACGGTCGGCATTCTGCTCGGCGCCCTGGCCGGATACACCGGTGGAATGGTCGATGCCGTGCTCATGCGCCTCGTGGACGCCGGGCTCTCCATTCCGCGTCTGCTGCTGCTCATCGCCGTGATCGCGCTCTGGGGCGACGTGGGCGTCGTTCCGCTCACGCTGCTCATCGCCGGCATCAGCTGGTTCTCGGTGAGCCGGCTCGTTCGCACCGAGACGCTGGCGATCCGGAATCACGACTTCGTGGTGTCGGCGCGCGCGCTCGGCGCGTCGCCCGCCCGCGTGCTCTTTCGGCACGTGCTGCCGAACGTCGCCGGTCCCGGTCTCGTGTCGGCCACGCTCTCCATCGGCAGCATCGTGCTGCTCGAGGCCGGGCTGTCCTACCTCGGGATCGGCGTCCGCCCGCCTGACCCGAGCTGGGGCAACATCATCCAGGACGGCGCGGAACGTGTATCGGACCTCTGGTGGCTGACGCTCTTTCCCGGGCTCGCCATTCTGGTCACCGTGTTCGCCTGCAACGCGCTCGGCGACGCCTTGCGGGACGCGATGGACCCACGTCAGCTTGCAGCCACGCTCGGCGACGAAACTCCACCCCGGACGAGATGACGGCTCCGCTCCTCGCGCTCGAGAACCTGCACACGTACTTCTACACCGACACGGGCGTGGCCCGGTCCGTGGACGGGGTGTCCTTTCAGGTCGGTGCCGGCGAGACCGTCGGCGTGGTCGGAGAATCGGGGTGCGGCAAGAGCGTCACGGCCCTCAGCATCCTGCGGCTGGTGCGCCCACCGGGCCGTATCGAGCCGGGGAGCAGCATCCGGTTCGAGGGACACGATCTCCTCGCGCTCCACGAGCGCGAGATGCAGCAGGTGCGCGGTAACCGCATCGCCATGGTGTTCCAGGAGCCGATGACGGCGCTCAACCCCGTGTTCACGGTGGGCGATCAGATCGCCGAAGTGGCGCGCATTCACGCCGGCATGTCGAAGAAGGACGCCTGGCAGAAGGCGATCGAGATGCTGCGCCTCGTCGGGATTCCGGCGCCGGAGCAGCGGGCGGGCGAATACCCGCATCAGCTCTCCGGCGGCATGCGCCAGCGCGTCGTGATCGCCATGGCGCTCGTGATGAACCCCGCCCTCATCATCGCCGATGAGCCCACTACCGCGCTCGACGTCACCATCCAGGCGCAGATTCTCGAGCTGATGGCGGAGCTCACGAAGCGACTCGGGACCTCGATCCTGCTCATCACTCACGACCTCGGCGTGGTGGCGGAGAACTGCGCTCGGGTCATCGTGATGTACGCCGGGGAAGTGGTGGAGGAAGCGGCCACCGCCGAGCTGTTCGCGCACCCGCACCATCCATACACGGAAGGGCTGCTTGGCGCGATGCCGCGCGTGGGCGGCGAGGCCGAGCGACTGGCGACGATTCCGGGAACGGTACCTCCACCCACGGCCTGGCCCGACGGGTGCCGCTTCCGCGACCGCTGTCCGTACTCATGGGAGCGGTGCGAGCGCGAGCATCCGCCGCTCTACCAGATCGACGCGACGCACACCTCGCGCTGTCATCTCGCCGTGGAGCCGGAGCGGCGCGCCCATCCGCACCTGCCGATCGCGGCGCTCAAGGAAGCGCCGGTCGCATGACGACGCC
>JBJMNM010000256.1:0-4853 GCA_045804305.1 Gemmatimonadaceae bacterium
ACCGGAGCTCGCCGCAGCGGGCCTCCCGAGCAAGTTCCGGGTCGTCAGCCCCACTGAGGACAAGACCGCGCCGGTTCTCGTCGGCGCCCTCGGCATCACGCCAGCCAGCGTCGATGTGACCACGGGACCTGTCACGATCAAGGTCGAGGCACATCTGACGGACACCAATGGCTCTGGCGTGGCACGCTTCGAGTTCATCGCGGCGTCACCGAGCGGCAACGCTACGGTCGGGTGCAGCGCGAGTACCCCTGTCGCGGGATCGCCGACGGATGGCACCTGGCGCTGCATGCTCACCATCCCTGCGGGGGTCGAGCCCGGGAGCTGGGCGACGGCGGCACGGGCGATCGACGCCACACTCAACACCTTGGTCATGACTCCAGGGCCGACGATCGCCGTGACCTCCACCCAGGATACGGTAGCGCCCGCGGTCGTGGAATTCAGTGTATCGCCAACTACAGTAGACGTCTCGACCGGCGCGCAGGTAGTGACAGCGACCGCTCGGCTGACCGACGCCGGCAGCGGCGTTGCAGGCTTCGCGTTCAGCGCCGTGGGGCCCGACAACACGACCGCGCAGTGCAGCGCCTCCCATTCGACCTCCGGCACTCCTGCCAACGGGATCTGGAGCTGTCAGGTCACCATTCCACCTGGCGTCGCCGCGGGTGAGTGGATACTCGCCGTCCATGCGATGGATTCAGCGCTCAATCGCCGGTCGCTGGGAACGGCGGAGCTGAGCGCGGCTGGCTTCCCCACGAAGATCACGGTCACGTCGCCGTGAGATCATGAACGCCGTGCTGCTCGGCTCCGTGCTCTCGTTGTTCGCGATCTGGATCGCCTATCCATTGGGCATCCGGCTCCTTGGCGCGCTGCGTCGCGCCCCGTGCACGAGTGGGCAGAGCAGCACGCCGCACGTCTCGATCGTCGTTGCGAGTGCCGACGACGCGCCGGCCATCCGGTCGCGCGTCGCGGACCTGCTGGCGACGAGCTATCCTGGCCACCTCGTCGAAGTGATCGTCGCCCTCGACCGGGCGAACGCGAAGGCCTCGCGCCATGAGCTCGAGGCGATGGACCTTCGGGCGCACGTCGTGTCCGGTGACGCGCCGGGCGGCAAGGCGGCCACGCTGAATGCGGCGGTGCGCGCGGCGAGGGGCGAGGTGCTGGTCTACGCCGACACCGCGCAGCGCTTCGCGCCCGAGGCAATCGGAGCGCTCGTCGCCGAGTTGCACGACCCCCGGTTGGCCGCCGTGTCGGGGGTGCTCGACCTGCCGGGACGAGAGGGATCGCTCACCCTGGCCGAACGGTATTGGCGCTACGAGCGTTGGCTTCGGCGGTGGGAGGCACGGGTGCATTCGACGGTTGGCGTGACGGGGGCCATCTACGCCATGCGACGCTCGCTCTGGTCTCCTCTTCCGGACGGGTTGCTTCTCGACGACGTCTACGTGCCGATGCGGCTCGTGATGGACGGGTGGCGTGTGGGAGTTGCCCGGTACGCGCATGCGCACGACACGCGTCGATTTGGGCCCGCCCAGGAGTATCAGCGGAAGATGCGGACGCTCACCGGTGTCATTCAGGTATGCGCCTGGCTCCCCTCGGTGCTGAACCCGTTGCGCAATCCGATCTGGCTGCCGTTCGTCTTTCACAAGCTGCTTCGATTGCTCACGCCGTATCTGGTCCTCGTGGCCGCCGTCGCCGCCGGCCAACGGGCAGGCGCGTATCTGCTGTCGCATCCGCCCGGGATCCAGTTGACCCTCGGCTTGGTCGCGGGCCTCTGCCTGATTCCCAGGGTTCGCCAAGGTCTCAAGGAGCAGCTTACGTGGGGACTGGCGATGCAGAGCTCCATCGTGGCCGCCACGGCGAACGGCATGCGCGGGCGGTGGAACGTATGGCGATAGAGCGAATGATGGACCCCGTCCCCGATGCTTCGGTCGCTACCAGAGCAGCTTCCTCCGGGACCTCTGTACTGACGCGCTTGCAGTATCGGGTGCTTCGCCGAATCGCACCGAAGGAACCGACGCAGATGTCCGGCGCCGCCTATCGCAATCGCAGCAAGCTCGCGGTGCTTCTCGGGGATGATCTGCTCGATCGGATTCGCGATCAGGACGTGCTCGACTACGGGTGCGGTTCTGGTGCGGAGGCCGTCGAGATGGCCGGAGTTGCGCGCTCCGTGTTTGGGCTCGACATCGTGCCCCGCCTCCTCGCGGAGGCCGCCGCCCGCGCGCGCGACGCCGGGGTGGCGGACCGATGCACCTTCGGACGCATTCCGCCGTCGCAGGCGGTGGACCTGATCGTCTCGCTCGATTCGTTCGAACACTTTCCCGATCCGGAGGCGGAGCTGGAGAGGATGTTCGAGCTGCTCCGTCCAGGCGGGTCCGTGATCGCGAGCTTCGGCCCAACCTGGTATCACCCCTATGGGGGACATCTCTTCTCGGTGTTTCCTTGGGCGCACCTGCTCTTCAGCGAGGCGGCGCTCATCCGGTGGCGCTCGGACATCCGCAGCGACGGCGCGAGGCGCTTCCGGGAGGTGGAGGGGGGGTTGAACCAGATGACCATCGCGCGATTCGAGCGCATGATCCGGCGAAGCCGCTTCCTCGTGCAGCGCCTCGAGGCCGTGCCGATCCGCCGGAAAAAGCTGCTCGGCACTCGCCTCACCCGCGAGTTCACGACGTCGATCGTTCGGTGTGTGCTCGAACGTCCATCACGCTCCTAGGGAATCGCCATGGAAGCCGGCACACAGACGTCTCGCATTTATGGTGGGGTGATCCGTCTTGCTACCCGCGTCACGCGAACTCCGCACACGGACGTCGCCTCGGGAGCGCTGGCGCTCCTCCCGGCGATCTGCACGGCCGTGGCGTTCGCCCTGTTGTTCGCCCAGCCCATCGCCACGCTTGCCCGCGACTGGTGGACGCTGCCTGAGGCGGGCCACGGCATGCTGCTCGCGCCCGTCGCGATCTGGCTCGCGTACAAGTCCGGAATTCGCCGCGACGCGGTGGGCAACCAGAGTCTGGGCCTCGCGATGCTCATCGTCGCGGTCCTGGCGCGCTACGCCGGAGGCCTGGCGGCCGAGCTGTTCAGCATGCGGGCGTCGATTCTGCTGGCGATCGCCGGCCTCACGGTGTACAGCTTCGGTTATCGGCAGCTGCTCGCCTGGTGGTTGCCATTCGTGCTCGGCCTCCTCGCCATTCCCCTCCCGGAGCTGGTGACACAGAAGCTGGCCCTGCCGCTGCAGTTCAAGGCATCACAGCTCGGCGCTGCGCTGCTCGAGATGCGCAACATCCCGGTCCGGCTGACCGGCAACGTCATTCGCATTCCCGGCAACGAGCTGTTCGTGACCGAGGCATGCAGCGGGTTGCGCTCGCTGACGGCGCTTCTGGGGCTGGCGGTGCTCCTCGGCGGTATCCTGCTGCGCCATCCCGTCACCCGGCTGGTGCTGGTCGGCCTCTCGATACTGATCGCGATCGTCGTGAATGGCGTGCGGGTCTTCCTGACGGGGTTCCTCGTATTCTTCGTGGATCCGGCGCTCGGGAAGGGGTTCATGCATCTCACGGAGGGATGGCTGCTGTTCATCGTCTCCTTCGCGTGCATCAGCCTCATCGCCTGGGCGGCCGGACGCGGCGAGCACTGGGTGGGCACCCGGAGAATGACCCCATGAGCGGCTCACGGATCGGGGCCTATCTGCCGGCGCTCATTCTCTTCGTTGGGGCACTGTTCGTCTGGGGGGTTCGGGACCAGCGCGCCGTCCCCTTGGCCGGGTCCCTGAGCACGGTGCTCTCGTCGGTGGACAGCTTCCACGTGCGGGATCAGAAAGTGACCGACGAGGAGCGGCGCATCGCCGGCATGACGGACTACGTGGCGCGCGTCTACTCGCGCGACACGACGTCGTTCGCGTTCACCACGTACGTCGGGTACTACGATCGACAGACGCAGGGGAAGTCGATCCACTCGCCGCGCAACTGCCTGCCCGGCGCGGGATGGGAGATCATTGAGCCAGGCACCGCGACCGTGACCGCCGTCGGTGGTTCGCACGTGGTCAACCGGTACCTGCTCAAGAACGGTCCGCAGCTCGCGCTCGTCTACTACTGGTACCAGGGACGAGGCCGCGTCGTCGCAAGCGAGTATGCGGTGAAGCTGAATCTTCTGCGAGACGCAGCCCTGATGGGTCACACCGAGGAAGCGCTCGTTCGGCTCGTCGTCCTCGTGGACCCGGCGGACACCACGAAGAGCAAGGCAGACGCACTCGCGATGCGCATTGCTCCGCGGCTGATGAACGAGGTGGAGCGGGTGCTGCCACGCGGCGAACCGTCGGCGTCGCGAATAGCGACTGGCCCAGCGAGGCGAGCACCAGCGCCGAATTGATGCCGCCAGGACGGTCGATCGTCGTGAGCACAGCCGTGGCGGCTCGACTTGGGTGCGCCGCAACGATCCACTCCCAATAACATTCAATCAATGTGAGCTCGGTGCCGGCGATGCGTTGTCGCCGACCCCTTGAACTCACTGCCTCGCAGGCGGATGAATCCACGATTGATCCTGGGCGGCCTGAAGAGCTACCTGCCGCTGCCACTTGCCAAGTACAAGGGGACCGGGGGCACCGTCACGGGTGCCTACTGTTACTCGGTGTGGCTGCGCCACCTGACACTCATCGCGCGCCACGTCGGCGCCTTTCAGCCGCGCAGGATGGTGGAGCTGGGGCCGGGCGATTCGATCGGGCTCGGCCTGGCGGCGCTGCTGACGGGCGTCGAATCCTACGTCGGCCTCGATGTGCTGGAGCACGCGAGCACGGCGACCAACCTGCGCGTGCTGGACGAGCTGGTGGAGCTGTTTCGCCGCCACGCCCCCATCCCCGACGAGCACGATTTCCC
>JBJMNM010000257.1:0-5745 GCA_045804305.1 Gemmatimonadaceae bacterium
GCAGAAGGAAACCGAGAACCGGCTCCAGGCCAGCGCCGACTCCGCGCGCCGGGTGGATTCGCTCGCCGGCAAGGTGCTGCCTCCGCGCCGTCTCGTGGCCGCGCCTCCCAAGCCCGGCGTGGCGACACCGAGCATTCCCGCGCCCTTCACCGTGCTCCTGCTGCGCACGGCCAGGCCACTGTCGCCGAACACGCCCTACATGCTGCGCGTGGACAGCGCGCGCGCGCTGAGCGGGCGCTCCGCCACGAGCGAGCGCTCGTTCACCACGCCCAAGCCTCCGCCGCCGAAGCCGGATTCCACGCGCGCGCCGGCGCGCGCACCCGCACCGAGCCCGCGGCCATGACCGACCTGCGCCGCACCCTGCCCAGCGTGACCGCGCTGCTCGACAGCGCAGGCGTGCGCGCGCTGCTCGGCACGGCGCCGCGCTCGCTCGTGGTCAACGCCGTGCGCGACGTGGTGGCCCGCGTACGCGAGCTCGGCGGCGCGCCCACCGACGACGACGCGTGGGCACAGGCCGTCGCCGAGCGGCTGACGGCGAGCCGGCGTCCGTCGCTACGGCCCGTGATCAACGCCACGGGCGTGGTGCTCCACACGAATCTCGGACGCGCGCCACTCGCTCCCGCGGCGCTCGACGCGATCGAGGTCGTGGCGAGCGGGTACAGCAATCTGGAATACGATCTCACACATGGGACGCGCGGCTCGCGATACGCGCACTGCGCGGCGCTGCTGCGCGAGCTCACGGGCGCCGAGGATGCGCTCGTGGTGAACAATGGCGCAGCCGCGCTCGTACTCGCCCTCAACACCGTCGCCGCGGATCGCGAGGCGCTGCTCTCCCGCGGCGAGCTGGTGGAGATCGGCGGCAGCTTCCGCGTGCACGACATCATGGCCAAGAGCGGGGCCCGGCTGCGCGAGGTGGGCGCGACGAATCGCACGCACCTCTCCGACTACGCCGCCGCGGTGAGCACGGAAACGGGTGTGCTGCTCAAGGTGCATCGGAGCAACTTCGCCGTGGCCGGCTATACCGCCGAGGTGGACGTGCGGAGCCTTGCGCCCCTTGCCCTGGAACACGGCCTCCCGATTCTCCACGATCTGGGCAGCGGCCTGCTCATCCCGCTCGATGCCATCGGACTGCGCGGCGAGCCCACGGCGCGCGAAGCGCTGTCCGCCGGCGCCACGCTCGTGGTGATGAGCGGCGACAAGCTCCTCGGTGGGCCACAGGCGGGTATCATCGTAGGTGCCGCCGCCCACATTGCGGCCATGCGGAAGAACCCACTCGCGCGCTCGTACCGTGTGGACAAGATGACGCTCGCGGCGCTCGAGGCCACGCTCGCGCTGTATCGTGAGCCCGAAGTGGCACGCCGGGAGATTCCCACGCTCGCGATGCTGGGCGCCACGGTCGCGGAGCTTCGGGTGCGCGCCACCGAGTGCATGCGGCTCGTGCGAGCCGCAGACGTCGCCTGCGATCTCATTGAGAGCGAGTCATCCGTCGGAGCCGGCGCATTCCCGACGGCCGCGCTGCCGAGCGTGGCCCTGGCGTTGGCCGGCGACGCCGAGCGGTGGTCGACCGCCTTGCGTGCAGGCGACCCGGCGGTCGTGGGACGCGTGCACGACGGCCGCATGCTGCTCGACTTCCGCGCCGTGCCCGCGGCGTCCGTCGCCGCGCTCGCGAGCGCCGTGGTGGCCGCCCGTGGATGACCGCGGCGGGCATCAGGCCGCGCTGCTGGATCGCGACGGCACGATCATCGTGGACACCACCTACGTGCGCGATCCAGCCGGCGTCACGCTGCTGCCCGGCGCGGCCGAGGCGATTCGACTGCTCGCGCAGCAGGGTATTCCGTCCATCGTGTGCACGAATCAGTCGGGGATCGCGCGCGGCATCATCTCCCTGGCGCAGTACAACGCCGTGCGCCTGCGGACCGCCGAGCTCCTCGCCGCCGAGGGCGCGGAGCTGCTCGATACCTTCAGCTGCCCGCATGCGCCCGAGATCACCGGCCCTTGTTCCTGCCGGAAGCCCGCGACGGGACTGTTCGAGCGCGCCGCGGCGCTGTACCGGCTGGACCTGTCGCGGTGCCTGTTCGTCGGCGACAAGTACCGCGACGTCGCGGCAGCCACGCAGTTCAAGGGGCGCGGGCTGCTCGTGACCGCCGCCGATGCCACGGATGCGGACGTGTCCCGCGCGCGGGCCGAAGGCATCGAGATCGCACCGTCCCTTCTCGAGGGCGTGGAGCGACTGCTCGCGGTCCGCTCATGACGCGGGCGCGCATCGCCGTGCTGGCGAGCGGTGGCGGCTCCAATCTCCAGGCGCTGATCGATCACTTCGATTCGCTTGGCGAGAAGCGGGCGGGCGACATCGTGCTCGTGGCGTCGGACCGCACGGACGCGGGCGCGCTGGAGCGAGCGCGTCACGCGGGCATCCCCACCGCGATCATGCCGCCGAAGCGCGAGGCGCACGTGCGGGCGATGGACGAGCTGCTCACCGCGCATGACGTGGATCTCGTTGTCCTTGCGGGCTACATGCAGTACGTGCCGCTCGAGGTCACGCGGCGGTTCGTGGGCCGCATGCTCAACGTGCACCCTGCTCTGCTGCCCGCGTTCGGCGGCGCCGGCATGTACGGCCCACGAGTGCACCGTGCCGTGCTCGCCGCGGGGGCCACGACGAGCGGGCCAACCGTGCATTTCGTGGACGACATCTACGATCATGGCACCGTGATCGCGCAGTGGCCCGTTCCGGTGCGCCTGGACGACGACGAGCACACCCTCGCCGCCCGCGTGCTGCGCGCCGAGCACATCCTGTATCCGCGTGTGGTGCAGGCGGTGGCGGCGGGCGAAGTGCGCCTCGGCCCGGATGGACACATCGAGCACCCCTTCGTGCTCGATGTCGCCTCCCTCCCGCCGCTGGACGAAGAGCTCGGCCACGGGACTCGCTGATCATGTCATCCCGCAGGAGCGAAGCGAGTGTCGGGATCTAGTGTCCCGGCATCGACGCCGGGTTCCTGTTCATGAAAGTAGGTTGCCCAGAGGGCACCCACACTCGCTCGCTTCGCTCGCTCCTGCGGGATGACAACCCACGACCTTCAACGTTCCGAACTTCCAGATGCCCCGCGCTCTGCTCTCCGTTTCCGATAAATCCGGCCTGATCGAATTCGCCCGCGGCCTCCACGCCCTGGGCTGGGAGCTGCTCTCGACCGGCGGCACGGCTCGCGCGCTGCGCGATGCCGACATTCCCGTGCGCGACGTCAGCGAAGTGACGGAGTTCCCCGAGATGCTCGACGGCCGCGTGAAGACGCTGCATCCGGCCGTGCATGGCGGTCTGCTCGCTCGGCGCGACGTGGCCGAGCACATGGCGGCGATCGCCGAGCACGGGATCGAGCCGATCGATCTGGTGGCGGTGAATCTCTATCCCTTTCGCGAGACGGCGGCCCGTGCCGGCGTCGCGCCCGACGAAGTGATCGAGCAGATCGACATCGGCGGACCGAGCATGCTGCGCTCGGCGGCCAAGAACTTCGCGGCGGTCACCACCGTGGTGGACCCGGCCGATTATTCGCGCGTGCTGACGCTGCTGCAGGACGCCGGCGACGACGAGCATTTTCGTCGCGAGCTCGCCGGCAAGGTGTTCGAGCACACCGCGGCGTACGATGCCGCGATCGCCGCCTGGTTCGCGGCGCAGCGCGGCGAGCAGTTCCCCGAACGTCTCAGCCTGTCGCTCGAGAAGGCGCAATCCCTGCGCTACGGCGAGAATCCCGGCCAGGGCGCGGCATTCTACGTCGAGCGCAGGAGTGCGGGACTCGCCGGCCTCACGCAGAAGGGCGGCAAGGAGCTGTCGTTCAACAACCTCCTCGATCTCGAAGGCGCACTGCTGGCCACCGAGCCGTTCGGCACCGAGATCTGCTGCGCGATCATCAAGCACACCACGCCGTGCGGGCTCGCCACCGGCGCCACCGTGGTGGAGGCGTATCAGAAGGCGCTCGCGTGCGATCCGGTGTCGGCGTTCGGGTCGGTGATCTCGTTCACGGCACCGGTGGACGACGCCACGGCGGAAGCCGTGTCGAGCCTGTTCGTCGAATGTGTCGTGGCTCCGTCGTTCAGCGCAGGGGCGCTCGACATCCTCGGCCGCAAGAAGAACCTTCGCGTGCTGGAGGGAATGGCGCGATGGCCGGCCGGAGCGCTCGACTACAAGCGCGTGCGCGGCGGCTTCCTCGCGCAGCAGCGGCCTCCCGCAACCATCGACGACATCGGCTGGACGGTGGTGACGAAGCGACAGCCGACCGCCGAGGAGCATCGCGATCTCCTGTTCGCCTGGCGCGCCGTGGCGAGCGTGAAGTCGAACGCGATCGTTCTCGCGCGCGAGGGCGCGACGATCGGCATCGGGGCGGGGCAGATGTCGCGGGTGGACGCGGCATTCCTCGCGGTGTACAAGGCGGGCCTCGCCGGTCACGCCACCGCGGGCGCGGCGCTCGGCTCCGATGCGTTCTTCCCCTTCCGCGATGGCGTGGATCAGGCCGCGGAGGCAGGGGTGAAGGCGATCGTGCAGCCTGGCGGCTCGGTGCGCGACGCCGACGTGATCGCCGCGGCCGACGAGCACGGGATCGCGATGGCGTTCACCGGGATCCGGCTGTTCCGGCATTGAGCGGTGCCGGTAGCGGAAACGTCTGGAATACCGTACTCTAGTGCAAATGGGCAGCTCGTGGCCCCTCCTTTGCGGCCTGCTCCACTCACCCAGCCCGCTCCGTCCTTGGGCGGCCTCCAGTACGACAGAGCCGGGTACCCCCTTTTCACTGCAGGAAGGAGAGAGACATGCGCACTAGAGCTATCTGGGCAATGACCGCCCTCGCCACGATTGTTGCCGTGGGCGCCTGCGCCAAGAAGGACGACACGGCCGCGGGCGGCACGGCGGGCGGTGACGTCGGCGCCTCGTCCACCACGACCACCACGACCACCCCCGGCGTGGCCCCGGCCGATTCGACGACGATGGCCCCTCCGGCCGCGTCGACGATCGACACGACGAAGAAAGACACGACGAAGTCGACCACCACGACCAAGACCCGAACCACCAAGCCATATTAGAAGCGAGCGGCGGGAGCGCCGCGGGCCTGTACCAAACGGCCGACAACCGCCATCTTTCCCTGCTGCGCTCCCGCCCCGCCTCTCGCGGGGCGTCTGCTATCCGTCACCACCCCCGTGAGAGTAATGGCGACGACGTCCACGCCGTCCGACCTCGATTATCGCCCGTCCTACTTGGCCGCCACGATCGTGTCGCTCGCGATCTTCGGCCTCTATGTCCTGACGCTGTCGCCGTCGACAGCGATGTGGGACACGAGCGAATACATCACCGCGGCCCAGGTCCTCGGCCTGCCGCACCCGCCGGGTAATCCCCTGTTCGTGCTGATCGGCCGCGTGTTCGCCCTGCTGCCGATCTCCTCCTCCATCGCCGTCCGCATCAACGTGCTCGCGGCGGTGTGCAGCGCGATCTCGGCGGGGATGTGGTTCCTGATCACCGAGCGCGTGCTCGTGGGGTGGCTGCGCGAGCGGTGGCATCGCGTGCTGGGCGGGTCGCTCGCCGCGCTCATCGGCGCGACGGCGTTCACGGTGTGGAACCAGAGCGTCGTGAACGAGAAGGTGTACACGGTGTCGCTGATGGGCATCGCGATCATCAGCTGGCTGATGGTGCGCTGGTGCGATCAGCCCGACGGCCGCAGGGCGGACCGCATCCTCGTGCTCGTGGCGTACCTGTGCGGGCTCGGCTAC